>JACRCS010000271.1 GCA_016218905.1 Deltaproteobacteria bacterium | reverse complement strand
TCGGGAGGCGACTTCGACGCGAGCGTCGACGAAGGCGAGTACGTCGTCGCCTCGGTGAGGAGGAACCCGGGGAATGCGAAGTACGGGCCGCCGGACGAAGGAGAGCAGGTGTACCTGTCCGAGCGCGTCCAAGTGAGGTCCGGCGAGACTCTCGATCTGGGGTCCCAGCGGGGCAAGGCCCACGTGACCGGGGCCGAGACCGATCTCGCTACGATCCAAGGCAAGCTGCTGGATTCGAGCGGAAAGCCTTTTCGGAACGCCTTCGTGGTCGCGTTCCCGGGCGGGTACCTCTCCAAGAGGACCAAAGGCGACGGGCAGTTCACTCTGAACCTGCCGAAAGGGGGCGAGTACAAGATCATCGCCCGGGACACGTATCGCGGCTTCACGTGAGCGGAGCGGTCCGCGGGGCCCGTGCGGCCTCCCAAGGGCGGTGGATACTTCGGCAAGTACAACGGTGGGCTCGTCTCCGTCGGGATCGGGGAATCAGTCTCCGGCGTCGATATTACCCTGCTGCCGGAACCCCTCAGGCCCTGACGGGCTGGGGTCTTGCGACGGCACAAGGGCCTGCTTCAGGACCGGGGGTCGGCCTGGCGACTCTGCGCTCCGGTGTTGGCGGCCAGTCGGTCCGGTTGTCGTAGTACTTCGGGTTCTCCGGCGCGAGGACGGTGCCTTGCGTTGCGGAGAGTTCTGCTGAGATGCGGCTCCCACGCAGATGAACGACCATGAACTCATGGGAGGGAAAGGAGGTGCGCGGAATGAAGAAGACCCGATACGTTGCTCCGAAGGTCGTCGGCAGCGCGATCGTGCATCCCTGCTGACAGTGAGTCTCTGACTCCGAGGGCACTGTGCACCCGTTGCCCAGTGCCTCTCGGCCTACAGCGACGGGGCTGCCCGGACTGCGGCAGCGTTTACATAGAACGATGGGTCCTCGGCCGTTATCGCTTGATGACACTACGGCTCAGGCCATCTGAGCTCTTCAGCGGTAGGGAGCAAGATGAGTGCAAACCGTCGAAACACTCTGCTTCTGGCGTCCGCCCTGCTGGTTCTCGTTTCTGCCGGGAGCGCAGCTGCGAGCGGAACTCTGAAGTACACCTTCAAGTACAAGAATCCGGATACCGGCGTGGAGGAGACTCTCCTGCGGAGCTGGGCTTACGTCCGCAGTGCTTCCAGGCCGCCTCCGATGGAGAAGTACCTTTCAAAGCCGGACTACGTCCTTTCGGGGACCCAGGCCGACGGCTCCTGCAGCATCGTGCTGCCGGAGGGGACCTACTGGGTTCGAATCCTGCAGAGAAAGAACCGGACAGATTCCAGTGCGTACAAAGGCCCGCCCGAGGAAGGGGATTATACGTGGATCAAGACGGTCCCGATCATGATCACGACCAACGGAGTCGTCGATCTCGGGACGATCTACGCAGCTCCTTTCGCATACTTGCCGATCACCGTCTCCGGCACGGTGAGAGACATCTACGGGCGCCCGCTCGCGGGGCAGTACGTGCGCGCCCAGACGGAACCTTGCATCGAGGGAGACGAGGTGATTTACCCGAACCAGTGTGGGCCCGTAAAGGACCTGGCGATGCAGCGGACCGACGCCAACGGCCAATACACGCTCACTTTGAGAGATCCCGGAACCTATTACATCTACGCCACCGCGCGTCTGATCGCGGGCACTAGCGCGGGCTACAACTCCGCCGGCATCGGCGCGCCCGGGCCCGTCCTGTTGCGGCCGGTGACGGTCAGGAGAGGGGACAAAGTGACGGTCGACGTGACGAAGTGGGACGCGTTGTAGGTGCGGCGTTCGGTCGAGAAACACCCGCCGGAGCGAGCGACCTGGTCGTCGACAGAAGATACGTGGCTCAATCGGCCGTCTTCAAGTCTCGTTGCTGACGATGGGAGACACGAATGAAAGCGAGACGGTGCGTATCCTTTGCTTTGCTCCTTTCGGTCTTGAGTGTGACTGCGGCTCACGCGGCCACAGGTACGTTGAAGGTAACCTTCAAGTTCAAAGATCCCGGCACCGGAGCGGAAACCAACCTGAGCAACGCCTACGTGTACCTCCGCGACGCGGCGGCGTTGCCCCCGATGGAGAAGTTCTACTCGAAGGCCGACTACATCCTCGGGCCTTCCGGCAACGACGGTATCGTGAGCAAGACCGTCCCCGAAGGGACCTACCACATCCGCATCACGAAAAGGATCAGAACCTATCCGCCCGAGGGAGGAATCTTCGGACCCCCGGAGGAAGGGGACTACACGTGGATGCCCCAACTGCCCATTACCATTACGGCGGGGGCGACACTGGATCTGGGGACGCTGTACGCCTACTCCTTCTTGCCCGGAGGCGCCACGATCACCGGTACGGTAAAGAACTCGGCCGGGGTGCCCCTGCCGGGACGGTACGTCAGGGCCCAACGGAGCCCGTGCTACTACTACAGCGGAGGGGATTGCGGGCCGAACCTCTACCCGGCCCTGAAGCCCACCGACGCCAGCGGTGCTTACACCGTGCGGCTGAGAGAGCCGGGAAGCTACTACATCTACGTAGGCAGTGACTGGTCGCGGTACGCCTATGCGTATTACCCGTCGTACATGGAGTCCCCTCGAACCGTGACGGTCAACCGAGGGGAGACGATCAACGCCGACGTCATCGCCTATTGAGTGGAGACGCCGTACCGCGGGTGCGACGCTGGACCTACGAAAGCTGAGGGTGCCGATGAGAATCGCCATGTGCTGCGCCGTTGTTCTCTCGTTGGCGGGGGGATTCGCCGCGGCGGAGACGGGTATCCTGGATGGAACCCCCCAAGCGTTTCCGAGCCCGACTCTCGACGTGGGCGAGGAGTCGTGGCCGCCGGTCGCGCCCGAGGAGCTCCGGGCGACGATCAGCGCGACGATCGAACGCCTGGAGATGGAGCGGGAGGAGCTTCTCATCCCCCCCGAGGGGGAGACTCCCGAAGAGGCGGAGCTTCGGCTCACGCTCGCGCATCGCAAGCTGCGGAGGATCGAGAGGCTGACGGCGGATTTGGCGGCCCTCTAAGCGTCGCGCCGGGGCTCTCCGGCGCACGTCTGATGCGAGGACAATGGAGAAACGGAGCTCTCATTCGCCAGTCGTGCGCCCAGCGATCCTCATAGCTCTCCTGGCGTCCCTGGTTCAGTGCTTCTCTCAGTCCACCCGGTCGGACGCTGCCGTCTTGACCGGCGACGTCGTCTGGCAGGGAGACGTCCTCCTCTCGGAAGACGTCCTCGTCCCTCCGGGCGTGACCCTCACGATCGCCCCGGGCACCCGCGTCAGGGTCGCCAGGACGGACAGCTCCAAGACCGACCCCGAGTACCTCTCCCCGCTGGTGGAGCTGACGGTGAGGGGGACGCTCCGGGCCGACGGGGAAGCGACGGCCCCCATCTCCTTCTCGGCGGCGGAGGAGCGGAAGCCGGGCACCTGGGCCGGCCTGCTCGTAAACGGCGGGACCGCTTCCCTGCGGCACTGCCGGGTGGAAGACGCCGATACGGCCGTCCACGTGCTCGATGGAGCTCTCCGGCTCCAGGACTCGACTCTCCTGGGCAACCGTTACGGCCTCGTCCTCGAGCAGGAGAAGGCGCCGGCGCAGGGGGAGGGGAACCGGATCACGGCCAATGAGTTCGGCATCGTCGCGCTGGGGAGCAACGTGCCCGGGGCTTCCTTTGCCGAGGTGAGGGGGAACCGGGCGAAAGATACCTTCTCGATGCGCCGGCTTCCCTCGATGCCGGCGGTGGACGTGTTTCCGAGCACCGGGCCGCTCAAGCAGCCCGTCACGCAGCGGTACGGCGACGCGGTGCTCGGCGGAGAGACCGTCTGGCGGGGACGGGTGGAGGTGAGCGGGCAGGTACGTGTGCCGGAGGGAAGCCGGCTGGTCGTCCTGCCGGGGACCGTCGTCGAGTTCACGGACCGGGATACCAACGGGGACGGCATCGGAGAGAACGGGCTCCTCGTTCAGGGCGTGATGATCGCCAAGGGCACGGGGACCTCCCCCATCGTGTTCCGCTTCGCGGGCGGAAGACGGGGCGGGGCCGGCTGGGATGCCGTCAACCTCATGAACAGCGCGGGCTCCTGGAACCTGTTCGACTTCTGTAGCTTCGAGAACGCCTATCGGGCGCTCCACTTCCACTTCTCCCGGGCCGCGATCACGAACTGTTCCTTCAGCGACAACTACCGGGGCCTGCAGTTTCAGGAGTCGACGGTCCTCCTCCAGGGCAATCGGTTCTTCGGGAACAGGAGCGCCATCCAGGCGAGGGATTCGGAAGTCGCGTTCAACGACAACAAGGTGAACGGGAACTGGCAGGGCGTGAACTTCTTTCGCGTGACGCTCACCGCCCGCCGGAACAGGTTCGTTGGCAACCGCAAGGAAGCAGTCAGGATTCGGGAGGGCGCGACGGTCTTCGAGCAGAACCTGGTCGACGGCAATCGCTACGGACTCCTCGTCACGGACGCGTTCTACGGCTCATTCGTCCGCAACTGCGTCAGCAACAACGGGGAGACCGGGCTCTCCCTGAAGAGCACGGACAACCTCGAGATTTCGGGTAATTTCGTGGGCGGTAACGGTCTGAACGGCATCAGCATCCAAGAGACCGGGGGGCGTATCAGCCGCAACCTCTTCAGCGGCAACGGCGAACGGGGGATCGGGATCCAGTCTTTCGCGGGGACCGTGGAAGAGAACAACTTCAGCGGCAACGGGCTCTACGCCATCGGCGTCGAGGGGAGCGGCGACGTTTCGGCGCCGGGCAACTGGTGGGGAGAGGAGTCGCCCGAAATAGCCATCTTCGACAAGCAGGACGACCCGGCCAAAGGGGCGGTGGCGTACGGAGAACCGGCGCAAGCTCCGTTCGTCTTCACCTGGCCGCTCTCGACGGTGGATACCGGGGTCACCTGGCGCGGAGCCATCGCGGTGAGCCGGAGTGTGACTGTCGCCCCCGCCGCCACACTCGAGGTGGCCCCGGGTACGCGGATCTCCTTCTCCGGTGGGACGGGACTGACCGTCCGCGGCAAGCTCACGGCCCGGGGCGAGAGTAGCAGGAAGATCCTCTTCACTGCTCTCGAGAGACGCGAGCCCGGCGCTTGGGATGAGATCCAGCTCGAGAACGCCAACGGCAGCATCATGGCCCACTGCGTCGTCGAGTACGCGACCTGGGGCGTTCACAGCCACTTCTCGGAGCTCGTCATAGCCGACACGGTCATTCGTCGGAACTACGGCGGCATCCGTTTTCGGAGCGGCCCGATGGAGGTAGAGCGGACGCTGCTCACCGAGAACTCCATCGGCCTCAGGACCTATCGAGGCAACGCGACTGTGCGCAACTCGGCAATCACCGGCAACGAGGTCGGCGTCTTCGTTCGAGAGAAGGGCGCCGGGCTGGGCCTCGTCGCGAACAACATCTTCGGGAACAGCAACTACAACTTGCGGATCGGCGACTTCAACGACGAAGACGTCACGGCCACAGGGAACTGGTGGGGCGAGGGCGATCCCGGCGACACCATTTTCGACGGGAGGCAGGAGCCGGGAATCGGGACCGTACGATTCGAGCCGTTCCTCCGCGCGCCGCTGCCGTTGCAGCTCCCAAAGGCCGATGGTTAGTTCGCGAACCAATAGGGAAGGGGCGAGGCGACGATGAGCGGGTCGCGAGCTCTCCTGCTGGGCGTCCTCCTCGGCGCTGCCGGGCTATCGGCGGCGGCTGGGAAGACCGGCTCGGCGGAGGCGCTGTTTACCCTCCACGGGCGGGTCTCCGACCGGCAGGGGAAGCCGTCGCCAGGAGCCGAAGTGGCGCTCTACCGCACTCCCGACACTCGGCGGCCGGTGGACTTCATTACCCCGCCCACGATCGAGAACGGGACCTACGCCATCGGGCTTCCTCCCGGAACCTACTGGGCCGTGGCCCGCCAGAGGACCGGCCCGCGGTACGGTCCCCTGCAGCCTTCCGACCGCCATTCGGGCGCGCCGGTGGAGATCGAGGGGAAGGCCGGGGAGGTCGTCGTCGCGGACTTCACGATCGCGAGCGTCCGAGAGCTGGGTGAGGAGCGGCGCGCTCCGGAAGGAGAGGTCCTCCAACTCCGCGGCCGGCTCATCGATAAGGAGGGCGCCCCGGCGGCGAACGCCTACCTCTTCGCGCGCAGGGACGAGGGGAAGGCCGGTCTGCCCGATTTCCTCTCTCCCCCGGCGGACGGTACCGGCGCGTGCCTCCTCCTGCTGCCTCCCGGGACGTATTACGTCGGTGCGGACGTGGTGTTCCCGCCCCGGGAGGGGAGAACCTTGAAGAAGGTGAACCTGACTCCGGACCAGAAGGATCTCTCCATCGACCTGGAGGTCGCACCATGACCAGACTCGCCGTCGTTCCCGTGTTGCTCCTCCTTTGGCTCCAGCCCGTCTTCGCGTGCGTGGGGAAGAACCTCACCATAGGAGTAGTCAATACGCCGCAGGAGACCATCTACGCGGAGCTGATCGCGCAGATGGTCGCCGAGAGGACCGGCACGACGGTGAGCGTCGTCTCGTTCAAGGACGTGAAGGGGCTCTACGCGGCCGTGAAGAAGGGCGACGTGGGCATTATCATCGAGAATACCGACCGGGGGGTGAAGGAGGTCGGGCTGGCGCCGGAAGGAAACGCCAGGAGCACTTACGAGGCGCTCAAACGGGAGTACCGGAAGAGCCTCGATCTCGTCTGGCTCGAGCCCGTCTCCCTCGAGGGCGGCAACCGTTTCTTCGCACCGGTGATCGGGGCGGACACGATGGGGCATCTGCCTGCCCTTCCCAAGGTGATCAACAGACTGACGAGCGCCCTGACCGAGGAGAGCTACGCCAAGCTGGTGCGGGCGGTCCAAGGCGACGAGAAGCCGCGGAAGATCGCCCGGGATTTCCTGAAAGCGAAGAAGTTGATCTGATTCCGAGGCGGGAGCCGAGTGTCGAGGAGAGCATGACGACGAGTCGCGTGTACCGAAACGAGGAGGTCCTGTGGCGGGAAGAGGAGGACGCCCTCGCGGAAGCCGAGGAGAAGCTCGCCGGCGACGGTGACGTCGCCGATCTGGGGACGTCGATCCTCTTCGCCGGAGGTGAGATCGTCGCCCTGAACCTCCTGGGGACGGAGATCTGGAAGCGTTGCGATGGGCGCACGGTCGAAGAGATCGTCGCCGGGCTCCTCGAGCAGTTCGAGGTCGAGGCGGACGTCCTGCGGACCGACGTGGAAGCCTTCCTCGCCGATCTGGCCGGCAGGGGGTGGGTCCGCCATGCCCGGTGAGTGGTTCATCAAGGCCCCCCTGACGATCAACTGGGCCCTCAACAATAACTGCAACTTTCGCTGCAGACACTGCTACAGCCGCGAAGACGCGAACGAGGAGCTCGAGCCCGACGTCCTCTACGGGGCGCTCGAGAAGGCGGCGAAGTGCGGGGTCATGGCCGTAAACTTCGGTGGCGGAGAACCCCTCCTACGCCGGGACCTGCCGGCTGTGGCCCAGTTCGCCTCCCGGTGCGGCCTGCGCGTGTCGATGAACAGCAACGGGTACCTCCTCGACCGGGACCTCGCCCGCTCCTTGAAGCAAGCAGGCTTCTTCAGCGTAGGCGTCAGCATCGACAGCCACCTGCCCGAGGTCCACGACGCCTTTCGAGGCGTCGCCGGGAGCCACGCCCGCGCGACGGACGCCCTGGCGCACCTGCAGTCGGTCGGGGTCCGGACCTCGATCTCCACCGTGATCTGCCGGATCAACCAGGGCCACGTCGACCAGCTGATCCGCTTCGCGCGCGCCTGCGGCGCTCAACAGCTGAACTTCCACAACTTCAAGTGCTCCGGGCTCGGGTACGCCAATCGCGACGAGCTCGACCTGACCCCCACCGAGTGGAAGGAGTTCTACCTGGCTGCCATGGACGCGAGGAGGGGAGTCGCCGACCTGGAGGTCTCCTTCGACGATCCGATCATCGCCTCCCTGGGGAGGAACGGCGGCTCGAGCCTCGTGAAGGGGAGCGTCTGCGGAAAGCTCTCCCTCAACATCAAGGTCAACGGCGACATCACCCCTTGCGGGTTCATCCCGGTGGTGATCGGGAACATCGTTCGCGACGACCTGCGCGCCGTCTGGCTCCACTCTCCCGTGCTGGAGAAGCTCCGAAACAAGCAGCCGACGGGCAAGTGCAGCACCTGCGGGAACTACGCCGAGTGCTTGGGGGGGTGCAGCGCCAGAGCCCTGGCTCTCACCGGCGACTTCAACAGCCCCGATCCGCACTGCTGGACCTGAGGCCCCGGGAGCGGGATAGGCTCATGGAGCTGAAGGCGCCGATCCGGATCTACTGGGACCTGACCCCCGCCCCGCTCGCCCGGGCTCCCGACCCCCTCCCGATCTGTGCCGAGATCCTCGCCAGCCGAGCGCTAAGCCTGCACCTCTACGACGGAGGCGCCTTGCTCGGCCCGGCGTGTCGCACCGCGCTGGAAGCGCTCGTGGGGAAAGCCGTCGCCGTGACCCTGAGTGCGTCGGCCGCGGCAGTCGCCGGTTCGGCGGGAGAGCTTCGGGGCCTGGGCGTGCGGGAGGTGTTGGTCTGCGCCGCGTCGGTGGAGGAGCTCCGACCCTTCGCGGCGGCGGACTGGTGGCGCGACGTCCTGGACGTTCCCCTCGGGGTATCGTTCCGCGTCGGCAGCGACAACTGGCGGGAGCTCCCCGAGCTCCTCTCCTTCTGCGACGCAGAAGGGGTCTCGCAGGTCGTCTTCCCGATCCCCCGAGCGAGGGGCGGCGCCCCCGAGTCGTATCCGGATGCCTCGGCGCGCGAGCTCCTCGCTCTCACCCTGCCGGTGGCCGACCAGCGACCGCGCGTTCGGCTCACGATCCACGACCCGTTCCTGTGGAAGGTCTTCTACCCGGAACGCCCCTTTCCCGAGGGAGGGTGTCAGGCGGCGAACACCATGCTCTACATCGCGCCCGACGCGGCGGTCCATCCCTGCCCCGCGCTGCCGCACCCGCTGGGCAGGCTCGGAGAAGACTCCCTGGCGGAGATCTTCGGGGGCGAGCGCAAGAGGGCGGTGCGGCAGAGGCTCGGCACGCCGCCGGCCGAGTGCCGTCCCTGCGCCGCGCTGCCCCATTGCCTCGGCGGGTGCCGGGGGAGGGGGTACAGCCACGGCTCGTCCTGGGAGGTCGCTGATCCGGCCTGCCGCTGAGCGGCCATCCATCCATTGAGGGAGGAGAACGGTTCCCATGCTCAGGAGATGCTTTCCCAGGACCGGATTCGGCCTCGCCTCCGCTGCGGCGCTCCTCCTGCTTCTGGCCGGGTGCAGCGGGAAGGCGGACCGACCGGTCATGAAGATCGGCTATATGGTCTGCAACAGCGAAGCGGAGACGTTGCAGCGCTTCCTGCCCCTGACCCGCTATCTCTCGGAGAAGGCCGGCGTCAACTTCGCGGCGGTCCCGGTAGACACCCACGACTTCGAAAAGCGCTACCAGGCCGGCGAGTTCGCGCTCACCCACACGAACTCGCTCCTCTACATCATCCTCAAGGAGAAGTACGGTCTGAAGCTGCTTGCCTCCGAAAAGCGGGGCCAGTTCGGGTCCCGCACGGCAGGGGCGATCATCACCAGGGCGGGGAGCGGAATCGAGCGGCTCTCCGACCTCCGCGGGAAGAAGATGGCGTTCGGCCCCATGCTCGCTCCCACCGGCTACCTCGCCGAGTACGACGCCATGCTTCGGGCCGGCATCGACCCGGAGGTCGACCTGGCGAAGTACGTGATTCCGTCGGGCTCCTTCAAGCACGAGAAGGTGATCTACGGCGTCCTCTACGGCGAGTACGACGTAGCGGCCGCTCCCGTCCTCGATCTGGAGAACATGACCCGCGAAGGGAAGATCACCCCAGCGGAGTTCGTCGTCCTCGCCCGGAGTCCCCTCGTCCCCTACTGCACCTTCGGGGCCGGTCAGGGCGCGGATCCGGCGGTGGTGGCGAAGGTGAGGGACGCGCTCCTGGCGCTCACGGCTGCCGACACCGCCGACGTCGACGGGGAGCGGGTGAAGGTGCTGAAGGCGGCCTGGGTCGACGGCTTCGAGGAGCTGCTGGATAGCGACTACGACCCGTTGCGAGAGATGGCGCGGCGGGTCAACATGCCGCCGTATCAGAAGTTCTGACGGCGCGAGCCTGAGGATCCGCTCCGAGGCCACCATGTGGAAGGATCGCTACGATACCGTGCTCTGGTCGCTCCTCGCCGCCACGGCGGTCGCGCTTGTCCTGGTGCTCTCGGGCGGGTCCGGGGCCGTTTCGGGCAGGGACGGTGCACGCTCCGAGCGCGCGCTGGAACGGGAACTGGCGCGCCAGGCGCGGATCGATCTCCTGGAAAAGCTATACGATCCCGTCCAGACGCTCCTCCGGTCGGGCGACCTGCAAGGAGCTCTCTTCAAGCTCGACGAGCTCGCCCGCCTCTACCCGAACGAGGCCCACGGCCGGATCTTGAAGGGCGAGATCCTCTACCGCTCGGGAGCCCTCGAGGAAGCGGTCGCGGCGTACGTCGAGGGCGTTCGCCTCAACGGCGAGTACGTGGACGCGAAGAGCCGACTCTCGCGCCGCCCCGAGTTGCAGAAGGTCCTGGACGAAGGCTATCGGGTGATCGCCGGCAGGGCTCGCGCGCACCCGGAGAACCGCTCGCTGGACGCCTCGCTGAAGAAGCTCCACTACCTGCGCAGCCGCCTGGCGGGAGGGTGCGAGTAAGATGAGCCTGCGCGACCGCCACCTCTGGGAGGTCACCGCGGCGGGCCTCCTGCTCGGCGCCCTGGGCGTCCTCCTCTCGCTCTGGGGCAATCCGGAGAACTCCGGGATCTGCGTCTCCTGCTTCCTCGAGAACGCCGCGGGCGCCTTGGGTCTCCACGGCAACGAGCGGATGCAGTACCTGCGTCCGGAGCTGATCGGTTTCGTCCTCGGTTCGGCGATGACGGCCGTGGGCTTCCGGGAGTTCCGGTCCCGGGGTGGGAGCGCGCCCGTGCTGCGGCTCTTCTCCGGTGTCTTCCTGATCGTCGGGTGCAGCGTCTTCATCGGCTGCCCGATCAAGCTCTTCCTGCGCCTCACGGCCGGCGACCTGACGGCGGCTGCCGGCGTGGCCGGCCTCGTGGCCGGTGTGTGGCTCGGGCTGAAGGGCTTCGCGAATGGGGTAGAGCTCGCCGACGGGCCTCGAGAGCGGGGCGGGAGCGGGCTCTGGGTCCCGGCCCTCTTCCTTCTGCTGGGCGTCTTCTCCGTCGTCCGTCCCGCCTTCCTCCTCTCCTCCGAGCAAGGCAGCGCGGGCCAGCACGCGGGGTGGTCGCTCTCCCTCGGCTCGGGCCTCGTCCTCGGCGCCGTGGCGCAGCGCAGCCGCTTCTGCATCACCGGGAGCATTCGGGACACGCTCCTGATGGGGGGGAGGAGCTACCTTTTCTTCGGCGGGGTCGCCTTCCTCGCTACGTCTCTGGGGTTCAACGTCGGGAGCGGCCGCTTCCACCCGGGTCTCTACGGCCAGCCGGGGGCTCACACCGAGCACCTCTGGAGCTTTCTCGGGATGGTGCTCGTCGGCTGGACCTCGGTGCTGATCGGCGGGTGTCCCTTCCGTCAGCTCGTGAAGGCGGGGGAGGGCGACGCGGACGCGGGGCTCGTGGTCGTCGGGATGTTGCTCGGAGGGGCGCTGGCGCAGTCGTGGGGGATCGCCGCCACCGCGGCCGGCGTTTCGCTCGTCGGCAAGGTAGCGGTGCTGCTCGGCTTCGCCTTCATCCTCCTGATATCTCTCTTTCTCAGGGAGCGTTCTCCCGGTTGAGAGTCGAGCGGAAGGGGAAATACTGAGTTATCAGTGATCAGGTATCAGTGATCAGGAGTTTCGACAATCGTGAGTGAGTACTGACGTTCGGAGAACTGGCGACTGAAGACTGATAACTGATCACTGGCGCTCCCGCGCCAGCGCCAGCTCCACCTTCGAGAGGATACCCCGCAGGATGCGCACGTCCCGGGGCTCCGGCAGCCGCCGCGAGAAGATCCGCCGGAGCTCATTCATCATGCGGTCGGGGCTCTTCTCCTCGATGAACCCGATCCTGGTGAGGACCGAAGAGAGCTGGGCGTAGAACCCTTCCATCTCCGAGACCGTGGCGACGTGGCGGGGCGTGGGGTTCGGCGGAAGAGCCGCTCGGCAGGCCTCGTGGACTTCATAGGCGAAGAGCGCGACCGCCTGGGCGAGGTTGAGGCTCGCCAGGCCGGGATCCGTCGGGATCCGGACGAGCCAGTGGCAGAGGTCGAGCTCGGCGTTGGTGAGCCCCCGATCCTCCCGGCCGAAGACCGCCGCCACCCGGGTCCCCGAGAATTCCCCCCGAACCCGTTCCACCGCGGGCCGCAGGTCCAAGCCGTCTCGGCGCCTCCTGCCGGTCCGGGTGGTGAAGCCCAGCGCGAGCTCGGTCTCCGCCAGCGCGTCCTCCAGGGTCGGCACCACGGCGGCGTCCCGGACGAGGTCGACGGCGGTGCGGGCCATGGGGCCGAGAGCCTCATCGTCGAAGATGCCGGGGGCGGGGTTGACGAGGACGAGCCGGCGAAGCCCGAAGTTTGCCATCGCCCGTCCGACGCTCCCCAGGTTTCCCCCATACATGGGCTCGACCAGGACGACGGTGGTGTTCGCTAAGGCTTCGATGCCAGGCCTCGGTACCATGTCCCATAGGTCCCATAAGTCCCATAGGTCCCATTGGTCCTATAGGTCCCATCATGGGACCTATAGGACTTATAGGACTTATGGAAACAAAAACGGCGCAGGAACGTGCCGTTCCTGCGCCGCGTCGATCGTTCGGGGCCGGACCTACTTCTTCTCGGGCGGCTCGATGCCGAGGCGCTTGGCCGAGTGGTCCCGGCCCATGTAGAAGTTGAGCCAGGAAGAGGTCCAGAGGAGGTCGTAGTTCACCGGCGGCACGTGGTACGCGCCCAGGGTATCTTCCTCGCCCACGCTCTTCAGCCGGTCGTAGGCGCGGACGTAGATGCACTGCTTCTTCTTCGGATAGACCTCGCACCAACCCTCGAAGCTGCCGCCGCAAGGGCCGTTGCGCTGGCCCTTGGAGCACTGGCTCGTGGGGCAGAGGTAGGCGAGGTCGAAGAGGCCGCAGTCGCCGCAGTGCATGCACTCGTTGGTCATCACCTTCATGAAGTGCTCGACGCGCTCGAAGAGGTGCTCCATGGAGGAGCCGTCGATCGCCTTCGCCAGGGACTGCATGGGCTTGAAGAGGAACCCGTGCTTCTCGAACATGGCGCCGTGGAGCGTCCGGAAGGCCTTGTAGCCGAAGGTCGACGACGGGCGATGCTTGGACCGGTCGACCGGCGTCTCGGTGTTGAGGCCGGTCTTCGGATCCTTCTCGAAGTAGTACCAGCCGTTGGGCTGCGGGAAATCGAACTCGGGCACCACGTCCAGCCAGTTGGGGGCGAGCTCCTCCCCCTTCCCGATGATGAACTCGAGGTCCTGATAGGTCATGCCGTGGCCGCCGACATGCACCCCGGCGAAGCCCATCCCCTTCATGAAGGCGTACATCTTGGCCGCGCGCTCGAGGCGTTTCCCCTTGCCCTTGTCGGCCGCCGTGGCTTCCTGTTCGAGCACCGAGACGAGCTTGCTCGTGGCGACGCAGCCGGGAAGTCCGTTGCGGTTCATGAGCTTGGCCGCGCCGAGGGGCAGCAGGTACACGGTCCCGAGCACGGGAACGTGCCCGTAGCCGAGGCGCTTCATCATCAGGATGAGCTCGTGGAACTTCCGGGCGTCGTAACCGAGCTGCGGCACGATGAACTGCGCACCGGACTCCAGCTTCTTCTTCAGCTTGTAGTACTGGGTCATCTGCTCGGATTCGAGCGCCTTGAAGGGGCTCGCCGCGGCCCCGGCAAAGAAATGTGTCTGCGCGAGTTTGGTGGTACCCTTAAGAGTAGGGACCTCCATGCCGTTATTTAGCGCGGTGACCAGGGCAAGGAGCATCGTCGGGTCGACGTCGAACACAGGTTTGGAACGGCCCTGAAAACCGGAATACGTGTAATCGCCCGTCATGATGAGCAGATTGCGGACGTTGGCCCGTTCCATTCCGTAAAGAAGGCCCTCTAGTTGATTTCGATTCTTGTCTTTACAGGTGAAGTGCACCAGGGGCTCGATGCCGAGCTTGTTGACTTCGGCCCCGAGCATCTCGGCCGAGATGGCGGGATTGCCGCCGGGGTTGTCCGTGATGGTGAGGGCTTGGACCTTGCCGCCCTTGGCCGCCTGCTCGGCCGAGGCGAAGACGACTTCCTGAGCCTTCTCGAAGGCGCCCCTGCCGGGCACCAGCTCCCAGGTGACGCTGAAGGTCTTGTGGTCGAGAAGTGAACGCTGGTACGTGCCGAGATGCTCCACGAAAACCTCCTCCACCCTCCTGGGGCCAAATGCATTGCGGCAGAAATGAGAAACTGAAAGTATACGGGAGGGGCCGCTCGAAAGTCAACGAAATCTCACGGGATATTGCGTTCGGTGCCGCCCCGTGCTCCCGGAGAGGATCCGAACGGCCGCGGTTCATTGCGGTGTTGAAGCGAAAAACTATAACCTTTACAATCCCATGGCTTATGGTGTGTTCGGACTCGAGCGAAAGGAGTCGACCCATACCCGATCGATCTTTCCTCGAAGGTCTGCGTGCCCCGTCATGAGACAGGGGTCGTGGTCTTCGATGCTCCTCTGCGGCCTGCTCGCGCTCGCGCCGCTGCTCCTGGCGGGGTGCGGCCGGAGCGAGAGGGCGATCGCTCCCGGGCCGGAGCCCGGCGGAGGTCCGCTCCTGATCGGTCTGATGCCCGAGAAGAACATCTTCGCCCAGATCGATCGATTCGAACTGCTCGCCAACTACCTCGCGTCGAGTACGGGAAGGCCGGTCCAGCTGCGAATCCTGTCACGGTACGGCAATATTATCCGCAACTTCGAGAGCGACAATCTGGACGGCGCGTTCTTCGGAAGCTTCACTTACGTACTGGCCCGTCGCAAGCTCAACGTCGAGGTCTTGGCGAGGCCCGAGAGGCCGGACGGAACGTCGACCTACCACGGGCTGTTGATCGCCCGGAAGGACAGCGGCATCCGGTCCGTGCAAGACTTGAGGGGGAAGGTCTTTGCCTTCGTCGACAAGGCGACGATGGCCGGGTATCTCTTTCCGCTCGCCCTCCTGCGCAAGGAAGGGGTGGCGGATTACGAGAGATACTTCAAGGAGGCGTACTTCGCCGGCACTCACGAAGACGTCGCCCGGGACGTGCTGGAGAGGCGGGCGCAGGCCGGTGCCCTCAAGAACACCGTCTACGAGGCCCTCGTAGCGACGGATCCCGGGTTTCGCCGGGAGGTGGCGATCCTTGCCACCTCGAAGAAGGTACCCGAGAACGGCCTTGCGGTACGAGCCGCCATGCCCCCGGGTCTGAAAGAGCGCATCCGGAGCGCTCTGCTCGGCATGGATCGGAATCCGGCCGGCGCCGCCGCCTTGCAGTCGATCGGTGCGGTTCGGTTCATCCCCACGCGGGACGAAGACTACGCTCCCATCGACGACTACGCTCGGGAAGCGGGCATCGATCTGGATCGATACGAGTATGACAATCGTTAGCCACGGTCTCCCGCCGCTGTGTCCCAGGTCTCAGCGGGACCACGGACGGAAGGCTCCCCCAAGCCCTTCGACTCGCGTAGCACGGCCGCTGAGCCCGGGGGGCGCCAGGCCGGACCAGGTGCCTCCTTGAGACGGATCATTTACGTCGCCAGCGTGCTGCTCTCGTTGATCTTCATCGTCGGTGGGGCTTACATCCTCGGCGCCACCTACTACAGCCTCAAGTCGCTCGACCACCTCGTCCTCCTCCATCAGATCCAGCTCCTGCGGGACCGGCTCTTCTCGGACGTCCACGCGGTGCAGGCAGCACTCAAGGAGAAGGACACGCGCTTCGCCAGGGGACCCGATTTCCTGATCGAGAGCGTGCGCGAGATGCACAAGACCACGGGGGCCTGCTTCTCCTGCCACCACTCCGGAAGCGCGGCCACGAAGCTCGTCGCCCTGCGGGACCTCGGTCATCGCTACGAGCGGGCTCTGAGCCGCGTGCTGACCATTCGGGCCAACGAAGGCCGGCTGCGGACCGAAGAGGACATGGCCTTCCTCGTCGGAGACGATTTCCTGCACATGCTCGCGGACCTGCGGCACATCACGACGGATCACCTCGAGAAGAAGACGCTCGAGTCGCGTAAGCTCACCAACCGCGTCTTCATGGTCCTTTTCGTCCTGGTCGCCAGCGGGCCCATCCTCGTCATCACGGCAGGTTTCCTCCTCGTTCGCTCCTTCGGGCGACCGCTCACGGCGCTCCTGGCGGCCACGAAGAAGCTCGAAGAGGGTGATCTGGACCACCGGGTCCACGGGCTCAGGCACGAGTTCAAACAGCTCGGCGACGCCTTCAACGACATGGCCGCGGCCCTGACCGAACAGGTGCACCAGCTCCAACGCACGGAGCAACTGGCCGCGAGCGGCGAGCTGGCGACGAAGATCGCGCACGAGATCAAGAATCCTCTGGCGGCGATCCGCCTCTCCCTGCAGGTTCTGGGTGAAGAGCTCGAACTGAAGGAGGAGGAGCGGAGCATCTTCGGCAAGGTCCAGAACGAAGCCGGGCGGATCGAGAAACTGATGAAGGATCTCCTCGACTACGCTCGGCCGAAACAGCCGAAGCTGGTAGCTCTGGACGTGAACAGAGTCCTCTCGAAGGCAAGTTTCGGGCTCGAGCAGTTGCCGAGCTCGAAGGGGGGGCCGGGCGCGGTCAGCCTCGTCAAGGAGCTCGGCCCGAACTTGCCCCCGGTGCTCGGCGACCCGGACCAGCTCCTCCAGGTCTTCATCAATATCGTGCTGAACGGGATCGAGGTCATGCCGCAGGGCGGCGAGCTCCGGATCCGAAGCTCCCTCGACGGCGACTTCGTGCAGGTGGAGATCGCGGACCAGGGTCCCGGCATTCCGCCCGAACTGCGCGAGAAGATCTTCGAGCCCTTCTACACGCGCAAGCGCGGCGGCACGGGGCTCGGCCTCGCCATCAGCAAGGGCGTGGTGGAGCACCACTCGGGCACGATCTGCGCTACGGAAGCGCCGGGCGGAGGGGCTCGTTTCGTCGTCCGGCTCCCCGTCAACCGGGAGGCGTAGAGGCTGATGTCAGCAACCGCCAAGGTCTTCGTCATCGACGACGACGAGCTGATCGTCTCCATGCTCTGCCGGGCCCTGAAGCGGGAGGGTTACGAGACCCGGGGTGCGGAGGAGGTCACCGGCGCGATCGGAAAGATCAACGCCTGGTCGCCGGACATCGTGATGCTCGACGTGAACCTGCGCGACGGCAACGGTCTCGATCTCCTCAACGAGATGAAGGAGCGCGGGCTCGATCTCGACACTGTGATGCTGACGGCCGACGACACGGCGTCGACCGCCATCCGCGCGATAAGGCTCGGGGCCGCCGACTACCTGACGAAACCTTTCGACATGGAGGAGGTCAAGGCCGTCCTCGGCAAGATCATCGAGAAGCGCCGGCTCAAGCGCGAGCTCGATTACATGAAGCTCGTCGCCTCGAAGCGCAAGGGCCGGGAGCTCGTCGGCCAGAGCCGGGCGCTGGTCGATACGCGGCGCCACATCGAGATGCTCGCGAAGGCCCGGGTGAGCACGGTCCTCGTCACCGGCGAGAGCGGCACCGGCAAGGAGCTCGTGGCGCGCTACTTTCACCAATTGATATGCGGAGATGAGGGCTCGGCCGATTGCCCCTTCATCGCGATCAACTGTGGCGCGCTCCCGGAGAACCTCATCGAGAGCGAGCTGTTCGGCTACGAGAAGGGCGCGTTCACGGACGCCAAGACCGACAAGAAAGGCGTCTTCGAGCTCGCCCAAGGGGGGTCCCTCCTCCTCGACGAGATCGGTGAGATGCCGCTTCACCTCCAGACGAAGCTCCTGCGCGTCCTGGAGGAGAGGACGGTGCGCCGGCTCGGCGGAAAACGGGACATCGAGATCAACGTCACCGTGATCGCGGCCACGAACCGAAACCTTGCCGACGCCGTGAAGAAAGGGGAGTTCCGCTCCGACCTGCTCTACCGGCTCAACGCCTTCTCGATCTACGTCCCGCCCCTGCGCGAGCGCGGCGACGACGTCCTGGAGCTCTGCACCTACTTCCTCGCCCGGTTCTCCTCCCGGTACAACAAGAAGTGGATCCGCGGGTTCTCGGAGGGGGCGAAGGCGGCCCTCTCCGCCTACGATTGGCCGGGGACCGTCCGGGAAGTGAAGAACGTGGTGGAGAGGCTCGTCGTGCTCGAGGCGGTGGAGCCTGGAACCGACCTGATCAGCGCCGAGCACCTTCCGCCCGAGATCCGGGCCGTCCGAGAGACGCGCCGGGAGCCGGAGCGCGCAAACGGCTCCGCGCCGGCGGAGGCGGGCGCCTTCCTGGCCGACGGGCAGTCCATGGACGAGATCAAGCGAAGCCTGATCGTCTCCGCGTTGGAGAAGACGAAGTACAACCGGGCCAAGGCGGCCAAGCTCCTCCAGGTGAGTTACGACACCCTCCGCTACCAGATGAAGAAGTACGGGCTGGGGTGACGCGGCGGGCGAATCCGGTCCGCTTCGCCTCATCAGCCCACCTCTCCTCCAAAGCTTACCGGTCCGTTCACCCCCCCACAAAACTGTAGTACAAATCCTTTACAGCCCCCCCTTCCTCTGCTACAGAAGTCGGCGTCGGCAGAGGTGGGCGCAGCCTGTTAGGGACCGCTTCGGCCGTCACCTCGCCACTGATTGTGGCATGGGGTTTGCGTGAAAGGGGGAGGGTGAGACTGCCCGAGCAACGGGGGCCATGACCGTTTGGAGAGTTTCAGGAGGAAGAAGATGGAATCGACGAAGGTTCATCGCGGCAAGATCCGGGAAGTCTCCTCTGCTCTCCTGGCCGTGCTGACGGCTCTACTGCTCGTCGCCCTCTGGGGGGCCTCACCGGTCGCGGCTCAGGAATGCCCCGAAAACCCGTGCATCGGCTGCCACGGCGACGTCGAGACGGTCCACGGGAACTTCAATCACGGCGCGGCGCCGAGCCCCGGACCGGTGACCCTCTTCGCGGACGACGGTCACGACGATGCCGGGTGGGTCGGCTCAAAGCCCTACTTCGCGGTCACGGTCGCGTGCACGACCTGCCACAACACGGATCTTCCCACGATTCACGGCGGGGATTGCGCGACCTGCCATCCGAGCCCGTACAACACCCTCGGGATCTGGGGCAGGGGCTGCCAGCAGGGAGGGTGCCACGTCTCCTATCACACGAGGTCCATCACGTCGCATCTGCCCTTCGAGGATGCTTACGATCCAGCTAACGACTGCTCGCGCTGCCACGGCAGTAATTGGGTGGTCACGCAGTCCAACTGCCTGAACTGCCACGCAGCGCCCCTGCCCGGGGACGTGACGCCGCCGGTTACGACGACGGACGTTCTGGGCGGGTACGTCGGCCCGGCCCTGATTGACTTCAAAATTACCGACAGCGGGAAGGTGGGCCTGGGAAGGACGTTCTACCGGCTCGACGGCACTACGGTGAAGGCCGCAGGTAAGGACCTCTTCGTGAGTACTCCTGGTTCCCACACACTCGAGTACTGGTCAAAGGACCAGTTCGGCAATACCGAGGCTTCCCATACGGTGATATTCAGCATTACGCAGGACACCACACCGCCGACGACCACTTCGAACGCTCAGACGACGTACGCACAGACGGCGGAGATCACTCTGACTGCGACCGACGCCAGTACCTTGGGGGTGAAGAAGACTTACTACCGAATCAACACCGGTCCCATCTACGCAGGAACGAAGGTCGTGATTCCTGCAACCAACGAGACGGTTGTGTACACACTCTACTACTGGTCGGAAGACTGGTCGGGTAACGTCGAGCTCATGCAGTCCGTGAGGTTCAGCGTGACAAACGGCTCCGCGCCCGGCACCATCCGCCTGATCTGGGGCGATAGCGACACCTCCGGATCTCCCTGCCCCGATGATCCGGGTGCCGCCGCCGCTTGGACGATCCGCAGAGGCGACTCCAACGGTCCAGTCGTGGCATCGGGCTTTTCCGAATGTCCGGGGTGGAGCGGCGTCAACGACGTTTCGGTCATCGCCGGGCCGACGCCTTATCAGGTGGTGATCGACTGGTGGTCGGATCTGTACGGATACGACCAGAGCGCCTTCCCCGGTGTGTCTGTTCCGACAGCCGGTGTGGTCGTCCCGCTGCACTACTGAGTCATCCCGTGAAAAGGAGGGCCTGCAGATCGACTGCAGGCCCTTTCTCGTCGGCCACCCCAACCGGGCGGCATTCCCCCCTTTGCGAGCCGTCTTTACTTCAGGGTGGGGAGTGCCCCACTCCTCCGCAGCGGACTCCCCTGCGGTTTAGGTTCCGAGACCCTTTTCGCGGATCATTTCCTCGACCATCGTCTTGATCTTCTGGAGGTCGAACGGCTTCTCGATGAATTGGTCCGCCCACTGCTCGATCAGCTTCTCTTCGTCCGCGGTGAGCCGCCCCCCGGTCATGAAGATGACCTTGATCCCCGGCCAAGCAGCCTTCACGTGCTGGAGGGCCTGCAGCCCATCCAGCCCGGGGAGCCCTCTGTCCAGGAAACAGAGCTCGTAACGTTCGCTCTGGAGCTCGGACAGGGCCTCTTCGGCAGACCCCACCGTATTCACCTCGAAGCCGTCGCTCCGCAAGGCATGGCCAAGCGCGTACTGAATCAGAGATTCGTCGTCCACGACGAGGATGCGACTCTTATCCATGAGTCCCCGTTGGGTGGCAGGTTTTGCGGTCCACGCTCCCGCTGCAAAAGCCAGACCGGTCCGGCGACGGCTCCCTCCCCAGACGAACCGGTGCGCTCCATTCTTCGCTGTGCCTCCGAAAAGTGCCCGCAGGAGGGATCGACGGTCTGGTGGAAGGGCTGGGGAGGCTGGTGAAAACACCAATATCCGCTTCCCAGGGCCCCGTCGGCCGCTCAGCGTGCGTCAGCTGAGGAAATGCGAGGCCCGGCCGTTCTCCGAGGCCTTTTTGGCCGCTTGGTGAGGGCCCCAGGAGTTGGGGATTTCACCAGGAGGCTCCCACCCTTGCCGGACGGTTCGGCCCAGAAATCCGCGTCGTTGCCCGCAAATACGAATTTTCACGTGGCTGGCACGCTCGATGCTTAAACAACTGGCGACCACCAAGCGGAAGATCACCGCGAGAACCATAGCGAGCCCGTGGGGAACCGGGGAAGGAGGTGGCGGGGACAGAAAGCAGTGCACGGAAGCAGTCCCAAGGGAAAAGACCAGTCATGGAAGACTCAGATCATCCTCTGAAAAGAGTAAACCCGCCGCGAGGCGGGGACACAAAGCCCACGGGTCTCACGCAGACGGCCGGGCTGCCGGAGGAACCAACCAACATGAAGTTTGGAGGATGAGATGAGGAAGATCACGATCGCCCTTGCAGCTCTGCTGCTCCCCGCGGCCGCCTTCGCGGCCCAGGGTATCGTCGGCGACTGCGTCGACTGTCACACGATGCACAACAGCGAGAAGGGCCTGCCGGTCGCCAAGATCGGTACGAGCGCGACCACCACGGTGACGCCGGTCCAGAACCTCCTGAAGTACGACTGCATCGCCTGCCACGCGAACCCGTCGGCCGGCGGCAAGCTCTGGACCCTGGGCGGCGGCAGCGTCGTCCCGCAGGTCTCGCACAGCGCCGGCTCCGACATGCTCGCCGGCGGTAACTTCGCCTACTCCACCACGAGCCAGCGCAAGGGCCACAACGTCATCGACATCACGCCCGCCGACAACACCAACGCGACGCAGAGAGAGGGCACCTCCACGGTCTTCGGGTCTCCTCCGGGCAACGCGAAGGCCCACTACCATGGTGAAACTGCCGGCGTGTTCACCACGACCGGAAGCACGACCGCCTTCAACGCCTTCACCTGCGCCGGCGCCCGCGGCTGCCACGGCACCCGCTCCCAGGTCCTGAGCGGCAGCACGGGCGACTGGGACGGCAACACCAGCACCCCCAACACCTTCCAGGGCGTGCGGCGCACGGGCATCGCCGCCGTCAGCGGCGCCCACCACGCCAGCTTCGACGGCGCGAAGACCGACGCCGGCTACACGGTCGAGGCCGCGCACAACGGCGCGAAGGTCGCCGCCGGCTACCGCATGATCCCCGGCCTTAAGGCCTACGGAAACGAGACCGACCGCTGGCAGAACGTGAACGCCTCCAGCCACAATGAGTACTTCGCTACCCAGGCCAATGTGATCGGTGCGGGCGACATCTCGGCAGGGGTGTCGGGCGGAAGCTGCGGCGACTGCCACATCGAGGGCAACACGACCGGCGGCCTTAGCTCCCGCGCGAGCTTCACCTCCACCATGAAGGTGCCCGGCAACGACATGAGCGGCTTCTGCGCCACCTGCCACGGCGTCTTCCACTCGGCCGGCACGGGAGACTTGAACGGGACCAGCGGCGCCTTCCTCCGCCACCCGTCTGACTGGGTGATCCCGAACACCAGCGAGTACGCCGGCTACACGAGCTACGACGTCTCGGCCCCGGTCGCCCGCCCCGCCGTCGCCACTTCGGCGAGCGCGACGGTCAACCCCGGCACGGACATGGTCATGTGCCTCTCCTGCCACGCGGCCCACGCCACCCAGTACGACTACATGCTGCGCGGCGACTACACCGCGATGACCGCCGGCGGCTACGCGAACGTCGCCGCTGCCAAGGCCGCCGGCTTCTGCCAGGCCTGCCACACCGTCAAGGGCGTGCTGCCGCAGAACCGGTAGTAAGCACCTGGGCGGAGGTCGCGAAGAGAACGTGACTCTCGCCTGACGGAAAGTGATGGACCCGCTGCTCCCCGGTGCGCCAGGCGCGCCGGGGAGCAGCGCTCTTCGGGGGCGAGCAAGAAAAGGGCGGCCCCGATGAGCCGGGCAAGAGAGAAGAAACGGGCACACGTTGGGTTCTCCGGAGAACCTGCCGGTGAGATCCCGGGGGGCTGATCCCTTGCATCGGCAGTTCGCAGCCAGGCTGCGGCTGCCGATCTTTTTTTGAGAAGGTGTTTTGATTGTACGCGCATGAAATTACTTAGGAATCCTTCTTGAGCAGGGCAAGGGTTCCGCCTATGATGCGGGCCGAACGCACCGGAACGAGGAATGGGCGCTTCCGCTTCCAGGAGACCGGCCAAAGCAATGCTCTCAACCGTCGGCAGAGGAGTCCTGGTCCTCTCGCCCGTCCTTCTCGTGCTGGGCGGGACGCCGGCATTCGCCGTGAACTTTGGCGCCCTGTGGCTCTACCGCGCATCGGGCGGGACGGGCACCGAGACCACGACATCCCTCGAGGAGCGGTACACGCTCGGCGCCGGTCCCGACTTCCTGTTCCAGCCCACGAACGCGATCTCCCTTCGAGGCGACGTGACCTACGGCCGGAGCCAGAGCCGACTGGCGGACGGGAGTTCACAGACCGCCGAGCAGCTCACGCCTTCCGGGACGCTCTCGGTGGCGAACGACATCTTCCGCGGTGCGCTCTTCGGAACGGACACGGAGCGCCGGTCCTCCGGGGGGGTGAGGAGCGCGACTCGCGCCTGGGAGGCGACCCTCGCGAGCGCATGGCAGCAGCCGTTCTGGCCGAGCCTGCGATCCCACTACGGTGTGACCTCCGAGGTGAGCGACGGCCAGGCCGTCGAGCGGGAAACGCGGTACGGAGCGGGCTTTGACTGGGACGTGAAGCTCGCGAAGCTCTACTACGATTACTCGCACTCGCAGTTCGACGACCTGGAGAGCGGAAGTCGCAACGTCGGGGACAGCCACTTCGCCCGGCTGGAGACCGGAGGAAAGTTCTGGCAGAATCGGATCGCCCTGACCCTGTCTCAGCAGTTTCAACAGCGCACCTCCCACTTCTCGGTGGGCGATCTGGCCGCCGATGCCTTCGAGCGCCCTCTGGAGGGAGCCACGCTTTCCCTCGCTCCGCTGCCCCCGCCCACCGCCGCCACGCCCTTCCCCGACCCGACAACGGTCGTCATGACCAATAACGACGCCCTGGGCGATGGAAGAAAGACGGCGGACGCTCCCGCGACGCTTACGATCGTACCCGGGGGAAGGGGGCATCTGGGGATCCACTTCCCTTTTCAGCAGCAGGTCGATCGCCTCGACGTCTATGTTCGGCGGCTGGATTCGTTGACAGAGGGCCAGCTGACGTGGGACCTTTACCGCAAACGAGGGGTGGGCGACTGGGTCCTGATCGGGACTGTCATTCCTGTCGTGAATCGCGTCGAGAGCCGCTTCGAGTTTCCCGTCGGCACACCGGAGCAAGACCTCATGCTCGTCGTGACGGTCTCGCCCGCGGCGCTGGTCCCGCTGGAGATCACGGAGCTGCAGGCGATCCGGCTCCTGAGCGCGGACGAGTCCGACGTCCAGCGAAGCTATCTGACGAACGTGAGCATGAAGGTCCGGATAACTCCGACCCTGACAGCGTCCTCCGCGGCAGCCCTGGAGAGGACTGACAGCGAGCTCTCCGGGGCGGCGGTCCGGCGGACCGTGAGCGGCAACGTCCGCTGGTCTCCGAGTCCCGCCCTGGAGCCTTCCGTGGCGTTCAGCGAGAGCCGGCAGGTGGCGGAGGGAACGCCGGAGGCCATCAGCCGCACCTATTCGGTCACCGTGCTGACCTACCCCCTTTCGAGAATGGCCGTGAGTCTGGGAGCGACCCGAAGTGACGAGTTCTCCGACGCGCGCAGGACGTCGACGAGCGATCGGTACAGCCTCGTGACCAGCGCCCGGATCTATCCGGACCTCACGGCCGCTTTCGACGCTTCGTACCGGACCACGAGCCGAGAGCAGCCCGACTCCACGACCCTCACCACGGACGTGCTGAGCACCCGGCTCACGCTGAACGCGAGGCTTACCCCCAAGCTGACCGGCGACCTGACGACGACTTACGACCGCGCCGAGTCCACCACCGTCAGCTCGACCCTGAGCCTGGGCTATCGCCCCACGGACCTCCTCTCCATGCGGCTGACCCTGGCCAGGGACTGGACCGATCGGGAGGTGCCGGACTCGCTTCTGTTCACGACGAACCTGGCCTTGCTGCGCACCGAGAAGACGACGCTCTCGTTCCAGTACGATCATAGCCAGGGTATCCGGAAGAGCGACCGCTTCGGGCTCACGGGGAGCTGGGACATCAGCCGAAGGCTCATTCTACAGACGCTGGCGAACTACGTGAGCGCCGAGACGAGCACTTGGAACGTGGAGAGCTCTCTCTCCCTCGCGCTCTAGGCGAAGCAGACACCGTGTCCAACCTCCTGCCGCGGCAGCGAAAGAATTGGGTGGGCAGATGAGTTTTCAGCGACGGGTAGAGGTTGCAGGCAGGCCATCCCCCACAGGAGGAGAATCGATGCTCTCGGGAACGACGGGTGGGCTTTGCGCCCGCGTCGCCGGCGCGCTGCTGGGGTTCGTGCTCTTTTTCTCTTGGGGCTGCGCCGGGAGTCCGGCCATCAAGTCCTTCCTTCGAAAGGACGTCGATCTCACGTACGTTCGCACCGTCGGCGTCCTCCCCTTCGAACTCCAGGGGGGCTCGTCCGGGATCGCTGAACAGGCGCGGGAGATCACCATCACGCAGGTGCTGGGAACCGGAGTTTTCGACGTGGTGGACAAGGGGCGGGTGGACAGCGCGCTGAAAGAGGAAGGCATCGAAAAGACCCAGACGGTCGATCCCGCCGCCATGAAGCGGTTGGGGCAGCGCCTGAAGGTCCAGGCGTTCCTGCTCGGTTCCGTGGATCAGGCCGGCGACATTCGGGCCGGAGCTTCGGTCTATCCGGAGGTGACGCTCACCCTGCGGCTGATCGACAGCGAGGCCGGCGTGCTCCTCTGGCAGGCGAGCGGCCGGGGAACAGGCTACTCCTTGACCGATCGGCTCTTCGGGACCGGGTCGAAGAACTCGTTCCAGGTCACGCTGGATCTGCTCGCCCGACTCTTCTCCACCCTCCGGGCACCCGCTCGGGCACCCGCTCAGGCACCCGCTCAGTGAGGACGTCGATCGTGCTGACCTCGGCCCCAAGGGCGGGCCCTCGTCGGTCGTCGGGAAGTGGATTGTCCCGTGGAGTGGCCGCCCGTCGCGGACCCTCTACCGCCGATTCGAGGCGGGCGTCCGGAGGAGGGGGCCGTTTAGGCAGGAGGATACCCCGGCGCGATGAGGCCCAGGGCGTGCACGCGCAGCCACGGAGGCAGATGGGAACGCGCTTGGAGGAACGTCGCCGTGCCGGATGGCTGAAACGTCTGGGGGTGGCGGTCCTCTGCGCGTGCTGGCCGGCGCTTTCGGTGGCCGCGACGCCGCTCGTCGCGATCTTTCCCTTGCAGGACGTCACCCGGAGCAAGAACGACGTCAATCTGCCCTTCACCCGCCAGCTCAGCGAGAGGCTTGCGGAGGCGGGGACGGACGTCACGAGCCAGACCACCGTGATCTCCTTCATGGCGAATAACCGGATCCGGACGGTCGGTCAGTTGGAGAGTTACCAGATTTCAAAGATTCGCGAGGACCTCGGGGCCGCGTTCATCCTCCTCGGCACCGTCACTCAGGCGAAAGAGAAACCGAATCCGTCCCTGGGGTTGACGCTGTCTCTGGTGCGGACCAGCGACGCCCGGACCGTCTGGTCCTACGTCGGCCACGTCAGTACCGCGGACGCCCGGAAGATCCTCGGACTCGGTGAACCGAACTCGCTTCCGAAGCTGGAACCCCTGCTCGCCCAGGAGGTGGTTTCCCGCTGGCCCTGGGACTTGATCGGCCGATCGCAACAGGGAGGCCCCGTCGGCCTCGAGGCCGTCGTCCTGCGGCCTGCACGAGTCCGCCCCGGAGCCGAAGTCTACGCGAGCATCCGTCTCCGAGACGAGTGGCGGGGCGAGCGTGCCCCCCGCGCGTTCTTCAAGGCCGACGATCAGCTCCACGCCGCCTCGCTCTCTGCGGACGGCAGCGTGTACGAGGCTTCCTGGGTCGCGGGGGAGAAGGATGGACGCTTTCCGGTGACCCTGGTTCTCGAGTGGCCCCTGTACGGTCGGACCGAGAACGCCCTGCTGGGCACGTATCTTGTAGACGGTACGCCCCCGATGCTCGCTCTCGACTTCGTGGGTCCGATGATGCTGGGCGGCACCCCAACCTTCCGGAGCGAGGCGGTGCTTCGGCCGCGCTTGCTGATCAGCAAGCCCCTCGCCCGGTGGCGTTTCGGCGTCCGGGACGAGGCCGGGAACCCGGTTGCGGAGATCGGCGAGAGCGGCCGCCTTCCGGAGAGGTTCCAGTGGCGGGGGCAGGGGCGTGATGACGCGGAAGGCTTGATGCCCGACGGCGTGTACGAGGCGGTCCTGGAGGTGTGGGACGAAGCCGGCAATCCGGCCCGTACCTCCCGAAAGTTCGGGCTCAATCGGAGTCTGCCGCGGGTGGAGATCGCGGCCCATCGCAACGACCAGGAACTGGCGGTGGATCTCGAATCCAAGGGGAAGGTGCCGTTGGCGTTCTGGAGAATGGAGATGTGGTCGGAGGAGGGAAAACTCCTCAAGACGGCGGAGGGTACGGAGCTCCCCGTTCGGGTCGGGGTCGAGCGTTCCTCCGCTCGGGACGAAGAGAAGATCCGCGCCATCCTGGTGGTGCGGGACGTGATGGGAAATACCGAGCGTCGGGAGGTGGGGGACGTCTTCGGCGCCGTCCGCCCCCAGGCGCCCGCGAAACCCGAGACGAAGGCAAAGGAGGCGCCCGCCAAGGGTTCGCAGAAGTGGGTGGAAGAGTTCTGATGAGGGTGTTTCGCGCAACGGCGCAACGACGCGACGTGAGACGGTGGATGGGTCAGACCAAAGCGATTCGTGGCGCTGTGACGTCGTTGCGTGATTCCCGGTGAGATCCCGTTCCTTCGTCTTTCTCATGCTTCTCGCCCTGGTCGTTCAGGGATGCGGGGGGAGGCTGCCGTACCACCAGCAGCGCGGCTCGCTGCCGACCGGCCCGATCTGTCGGGTCGCCGTGCTCCCGTTCTCCAACGAGAGCGACTACCCCGTCGGGGACGTGGTCGCCTACAAGGTTTTCGTCGCCGAGTTCAACAGCTCGGGTCGGTACCTTCTGGCGCAGGAAGGAGACATCCTCCGGATGTACCAGCAGTTGCGCATCTTTCCGGGGCAGGTGCCGACGACGGAGCAACTGGCGATTCTCGGCAATCGCCTCGGAGCCCAACTGCTGATCACGGGAAGAGTCACGGAGATGCGGGAGAATCCGGCCGAGGCGTCCACCGTCAACCCCGCGCTCGCGCTGACGCTCCAACTCCGGGACGGCCGGACCGGCGACCCTCTGTGGACGACCTATCACCGGCGCGAAGGAACCGAGTACCGCAAGGCCATGCACTTCGGGACAATCCACACGGTCACCGGGCTGGCGCAGCAGGTAGCCCGGGAGGTCGTTCAACTATGGTTCAAACAAGGACTGACGACATGCGACGTTTCACCTCGGCTCTGATCCTTGCCAGTGCGCTCCTACTGGCCGCTTCGGCGGAGGCGGCCTGGTGGGGCCGCGACGATACCCTCGTCAGCATCGACGGAACCCGCTACACCACGGAGGAGTTCAAACGCTGGTGGGGCTTTTGGAAGGAGGACGGCCTTGCCTTCCCGAAGACGCCCGAACCCTACATCGAGTGGCTCCTCCTGGTCCGGGAAGCGGAGCGGATGGAACTCGGCGGAGACCCGGCGTTCCAACGCGGCCTCAAGGTCTTTCTGCAGTCGAGGGCGTTGGGGCTCCTCAAATACGAGGCGGTCGACAGTCAGATCAAGATCTCCGATGAGGAGATCAAGGCCCGTTACGATAAGCAGTACTCCCCACGCTGGCTGATCGAGCGGCTGCAGTTCAAGGACGAGGCGGCCGCCGCTGCGGCGTACCAGGCCCTGGCCGGCGGGTCGGCCACGGTCGAGACGCTCCTCGGACGGACGGCCGACGAAGGCGGGCTGGTGCACCAGGGAGAGGACTGGGTGAGGCCCCTCGGAGTCGACCCGGGCTGGATCGCGGTTTTCCAGGGGCTCAAACCCGGCGAGACCGTGGACCCGACCCAGCACAAGGGCGGTCCGATTCTGTACCGCTTGAAGGACCGGAAAGAAGGGGACGAAGAGGACTACGCGAAACTCAAGGAATCCCTCCGGCGGGACATCTGGCGGGAGAAGGAGAGCGCGCTCACCGGGGACCTCCTGGCCGCGTTGCGCAAGAAGTACGAGGTGAAGGTCGACGAGGAGCGGCTCGAAGCGCTCGACCTGAAGGCATCCGACGACGCGCTCACCGACGCCGTGGTCATCTCCTCGACCCAGCAGAAGATCACCGAGCGGGAGTTCATGATCGTCATCCGCCGGCTCATGGGGAACCGGCCGGCGGCGGCGCACGCCGCCAACGACGAGAAGGAGGCCCGGAAGCTCAAGAAGGACACGGTCGACAACATCATGGGCCAGAAGGTCGTCGACTGGGAGGCCCTCTACCGTCACTTCGAGAAGAAGGAGCCCTTCAAGTGGGAGTACGAATTCGCCG
Source organism: Deltaproteobacteria bacterium (assembly GCA_016218905.1). Next base: position 3,181 of record JACRCS010000271.1, on the reverse strand, counting down.
CGCGCCACCGGCTGACGGCGGCGTTGGAGGCCCGCCTCTTCACTTCGAACGCTACCGTGAGCGACGCGGAGATCAAGGAGTTCTACGAGAAGAACCTCCCGCGGTACACGCAGCCGGAGACGGTGAAGCTGGTCATTATCGACGACACCCAGGGCCCCGTCGCCAAGGTCTGGACGGATGTCGCCGCAGGCGCCGATTTCGCCAAGGCCGTCAAGAATCACTTCGGAAAGGATATTCCCGCCCAGGAGGTCCCCACCAACCACCTGGACCCTGACGTGAAGAAGATGGTCGAGAAGCTCGCCCGCCGGGAGACGAGCGTTCCCTTCACTGCCCAAGGCTCCCAGGTGGTCGTGCATCTCATCGACCGCACTCCGGCGAAGCCCGTGCCCCTGAAGCAGGCGGAAGGCACCATCCGTGAGACGCTCGTCCAGGAGAAGGTGGCCCGGGAACGGAAGGCATATCTCAACCTGTTGAAGAGCCGCTCGAAGATCGAGGTCCGGGAGGCGAAGTGGCAGGCGATCCAAAAGGAATTGGGAGGGCAGAAATGAGAAGAAGGCCGACGAGATCCCTGGCGGGACCCAGTCTGTTGCTCCTGGGCCTCCTGACCCTGGCTGCGGGCTGTGCGACCGCTCCGCCCTCGGTCCCGGCCCCGGAGGCTCGCCGGACTTGCGCCGACTGCCACCCCGAGCGAGCGGCCGCGTTCTTGAAGGGAAACGTGCACGCCCCGGTCAAGGAGAAGAACTGCGAGGCCTGCCATCTGCCCCACGGCCTCGTCGGGCGGGCGCTCCTGCGGCAGCAGCCGCCCGCGTTGTGCCTGACGTGCCACACCAAGTTCAAGGGCCCGGCCCAGAAGGTGGTGCACCGGCCCGTGAGCAAGGGCGAGTGCGGCTCGTGTCACGAATCTCACAGCTCTCCCAATCCCAAGCTCCTCAAGGGCACAGGGCAGGAGCTCTGCTTCCGGTGCCACGACCGGAAGAAGTTCACGAAGAAGAACGTACATGCGCCCGTCGCAAAGGGGTGCGTCACCTGCCACGACGCGCACATGGCCGATGAACCGGGTCTCTTGAGCAAGAAGGCGGACGCGCTCTGCGCCTCCTGCCACCCCGTCGACGCTCCCAAGTTCCGGACCGCCCATCAGAACTACCCGGTCCGGGCGAACTGCGGCGCGTGTCACTCGCACCACAGCTCCAACGGGAAGGGGCTGCTCAAGGAAGTGGTCCATTCGCCCCTGACCGAGGGGCAGTGCGGCGAGTGCCATCAGGTCGAGGGCACCGCCATCAAGGTCCAGCAGCCCAAGGGCGGGCTCTGCCTCAAGTGTCACGACGAACTTCCCCGCGAGTCCAAACACAACCCGGTGCAGGAGGCGGACTGCAAGGCCTGTCACGCGTCCCACGCCAGCGATCAACCTGCGATGTTGGCCGATGCCCCGGCGGTCGTCTGCCGGGCTTGCCACTCGGAAGGGAAACCCAAGACGCCCGCCCCGCCCGCTCAGAGCGTGCATCAGCCGGCCGCCAAGGGCGAGTGTCTCGCCTGCCACAAGGGACACAAGGGAGAGGCAGCGGCTCTGCTCCAAAAACAGTCGCCCGCGCTCTGCTTCGAGTGCCACGACCGGAAGGCGTACGCGGAGATGCCCAGGCCCCACGCGCCCGTCAAGGACGGGCGCTGCTCGACCTGTCACGGCGCCCACGATACTCCCCGCGCCAAGCTGCTCGTGAAGCCGCAAGAGACGCTCTGCTTCTCGTGCCATCCGAAGACCCGTGGCGAAAAGAGCCTCTTCAGCCTCCACCGGCCGTTCAGCCGGGGCGAGTGCAGCTCGTGCCACAACCCCCACGGCGGGAGCAGCCGGGGTATGCTCACGAAGAAGGCCGACGGCGGAGAGCTCTGTCTCACCTGCCATCAGGCTCTGGTCAAGAGCAAGGCGGAGAAGACGGCGCACCAGCCCTTCGCAGACGGCGACTGCCAGACGTGCCATGGAGCCCACGGGACGGATTACGCCAGGCTCTTCAAGGACGAACCCGGCCGGGTCTGCTTCTCCTGCCACTCCGAGGCGGAGACGGCCTTCGGCAAGTACAAGGTGAAACACGATCCGGTGGCCAAGTTGCAGTGCACCGCCTGCCACAACGGCCACGGCTCGCCCCATCCGGGGTTCCAGAACCGGGCCCAGCCGGCGCTCTGCCTCGCCTGTCACCCCGGGGTGGCCCAGTACTGGCGCGACGGCGCCACGCACCCGCCCGCGGCGGAGGCGTGCACGACCTGTCACGGCGCTCACGGCTCCGAGCACCGAAAGCTGACGCGGGAAGCCGTCGGGCCGCTCTGTGTGAAGTGCCACGATCAGACGACGCCGCGCTTCGCCGAGGCCCACCAGGGGATGAAGCCGAGGCCCGACTCCTGCATTTCGTGCCACGATCCCCACGGCGGCCCCAAGAAGAACCTGCTCTACCCGGTCAGCCACGGGCCCTTCGCACCGGGCAACTGCACTCCTTGCCATGAAGGGAGCGCGAAATGACGCCTTTGCGTTTGTTCAACCGCTTCGCTCTGACGCTGGCATCGGCGCTCTTCGTCCTCCCTGCCGTTCCGGCTGACGCGGCCGCGAAGATCGACTGCTTCAAGTGCCACAATCGTGCGGCCTTCCAGAAGAAGGTAAGGCATCAACCCGCGGCCGAGGGGGAGTGCGCCACCTGCCACAGCCCTCACGTGGCGCGAAACAAGGGGCTGCTCCAGCAGAAGGTGCGCGATCTCTGTTACTCCTGCCACTCCGAGGCGGCCAAGGCTCACGCGCAGGGCACGGCGCACCAGCCGGTTCGGCAGGGCGACTGCCTGAGCTGTCACGATCCGCACGGTTCGAACAACGCGGCGCTGCTCAAGAGGACCGGCGCCGAGCTCTGTTTCGCGTGTCACACCGATCTGCCGAAGAAGTTCAAGAACACCCACGAGCCGTACGCGGGAGGAGAGTGCGGCTCCTGCCATCGCTCCCACCAATCCCCCAACCCTTCGCTCCTCGTGAAAGCGCCGGAAGCTCTCTGCCTCGAGTGCCACGAGGCCGGCGACGTCCGAAAGAAGCACGCGAACTATCCCGAGGAGGTACGCAACTGCGGCTCGTGCCACAACCCCCACGGCAGCGACCGCAAGGCGATGATCCGCAACGTGCTCCACGAGCCGTACGCCTCCGGCTGCGGCGACT
>JACRCS010000279.1 GCA_016218905.1 Deltaproteobacteria bacterium | reverse complement strand
CGTCGTCTTCGCCAAGAGCCGGAACGCCCGGGAGAAGCTCGTCGCCCAGTTCCGCGCCCGCTCTCCCGAGAGGGCCTACCTGGCGCTCGTCCGAGGTGAGGTGGCGCAGGACGCCGGCACGCTCCGCAATCGGCTCGAGCTCACGAAGGACGGCTTTCGGCAGCGCATCGTCCGGGAGGGCGGCACCGAGGCGGTGAGCCACTTTCGGGTCCTCGAGCGCCTGCCGGGCGTCACGCTCCTCGAAGTGAGGCTCGACACCGGCCTCAAGAACCAGATCCGCGTCCAGTTCCGGGCCTTCGGCCATCCGCTCGTGGGCGATCGCCACTACGCCTCCGAAGAGTCCTCCGAAACCTTCCTCAAACGGCAGGCGCTCCACGCCCGGAAGCTCGCCTTCCTCCACCCCGCCACCGGCAAGCCAGTCGCCTTCGAGGCGCCGCTCGCCTCGGACATAGAGCGGCTGCTCGAGCGCCTCCGACGCATGCCCGCCCGCGGCACCGCCACGCCTTCGACCTCCCCTCCGCGGCCCCCGCGCCGGAACACGGCCCCCGCCCGTCGCCAAGGCCGTTGACCCCCGGAAGGGTTCTAGCCTAGTCTCCTTCGGAACGCCGTTTGGCCGGAGTGCGCACGGAGTGGAGAGGGAATGGACCCGATGAAGAGCGACCGCGGCAGCAGCCTCTTTTGGCTCCTCCTCTCCCTGACCGTCATGGCGGGGGCGCGGCGGCTGGGCATCGGGAGCCTCACCGAGCCCGGGTCGGGGTTCGTCTCCTTCTGGGCCGCGCTCCTCCTGGCCGTTCTCTCATCGGTCCTGCTCCTACGTTCCACCCTGAAGAGACCTCCCGGTGCGGAGGAGCCGCTCTTTCGCGGAAAGCGCTGGCCGCGCGTCGTCTTCGTCTGCGCCGCGCTCTTCGCCTACACCCGGGCGCTGGAGTACGGCGGCTATCTCCTGACGACCTTCCTCCTGATGGCCTTCCTCTTTTGGCTCCTGGAGCGGAAGAAGGCCTGGGGAGCGCTCGCCTACGCCGCCGGCACGACGGTCGGCACGTACCTCGTCTTCTCCAAGTGCCTCAACTGCCGGTTTCCTTCCGGTCTGCTCGGCTTCTGAGGGGGAGTCGTGGACGTTCTGCACAGTCTACTCCTCGGGTTCCAGGTTGCCCTCACGCCGATGAACCTCCTCTTTTGCCTCGTGGGGGTGGTCATCGGGACACTCGTGGGCGTGCTGCCCGGGATTGGTCCGGTCGGCGCCATGTCGCTCCTCCTGCCGGCGACCTACGGGACCTCCCTCGAGTCCAGCATGATCCTGCTCGCCGGCATCTATTACGGCGCCATGTACGGCGGTTCCACGACGTCGATCCTGGTGAACATCCCCGGTGAGGCCGCCTCCGTGGTCACCTGTCTCGACGGCTACCAGATGGCTCGCCGGGGCCGCGCCGGGCCGGCGCTGGGAATCTCGGCCATGGGTTCGTTCGTGGGGGGTACCCTCGCCATCGTCGGACTCATGCTCGTCGCGCACCCGCTCGCCAACGTCGCCCTCAAGTTCGGACCGCCCGAGTACTTCGCCCTGATGTGCACCGGGCTGATCATCGTTACGTACCTTACGCAGGCCTCCATGCTGAAGTCGATCATGATGGCGCTCGCCGGGATCATCCTCGGCAGCGTCGGCCTGGACATGATCGTGGGCGTGCCGAGGTACACCTTCGGTATCAACGAGCTCACGGACGGCGTCGGAATCATTCCGCTCGTCATGGGGCTCTTCGGTATCGGCGAGGTCCTGGTGAACCTGGAGGGCGAGCTCCGGCGGGACGTCTTCCAAACCAAGCTCGACCACGTGTGGGGGACGGTCGCCGACTACGCGCGCAGCAAATGGGCGATCCTCCGCGGCTCGGCCCTCGGTTTCCTGCTCGGGATCCTGCCGGGCGGGGGAGCCGTGCTCGCCTCCTTCGTCTCCTACGCCGTGGAGAAGAAGATCTCGAAGAACCCGGAGGAGTTCGGAAAGGGCGCGATCGAAGGGGTCGCAGGGCCGGAGTCCGCGAACAACGCCGCGGCCGGCGGCTCCCTCATCCCACTGCTCTCCCTCGGGATCCCGCCCAACGTGGTCATGGCCATGCTCTTCTCGGCCATGGTTATCCACGGCATGCAGCCCGGACCCCTCCTCATGACGACGAGCCCCGGCCTCTTCTGGGGCCTCGTCGCGAGCATGTACGTGGGAAACGTCCTCCTCGTGCTCCTCAACGTGCCGCTCATCGGGGTCTGGGTGAAGCTCCTCAAGGTGCCCTACCGGATCCTCTTCCCGCTCATCCTCCTCTTCTGCGTCATCGGCGCGTACACGGTGAACAACTCCGCCTTCGACGTCCAACTGATGATCCTCTTCGGGCTCGGGGGCTACGTCATCCGGAAGTTCGGCTACGAGCCCGCCCCGCTGGTGCTCGCCTTCATCATGGGGCCGCTCCTCGAGCAGAACCTGCGGCAGTCGCTCCTGGTCTCACAAGGGAGCTTCCTGATCTTCGTCACCCGGCCGATCTCGGCCGTGACCCTGGGGTTCGCGTTCCTGCTCCTCCTGGCGAGCCTCCTGCCTTTCGTGAAGGGACAGGTCGCCCGGTACCGAGAGCTGAAGGAAGACTGATGCACTTCTCCTTCCCCTGGGGACACGAGAGCCTGGAGGTCGAGCTCCCCTCCGGGTGGCCGGTGGAGGTGCTCGAGGCCGCCGACTCCCCGCCGGGCGGGGCGGACCGGGACCTCGTCGAAGAGGCCCTCGACCGCCCCATCGGGGCGCGGCGCTTGGAGGAGGAGGTCCGTCCGGGCCAGCGGGTGGCGATCGTCGTGAGCGACCAGACCCGCCTCTGGCAGCGGGCCGACATCGTCGTTCCGTGCCTCCTGGAGCGCCTGAGGAGGGCCGGGGTGCGAGAGCGCGACGTCGCGATCGTCGTGGCGGTGGGGATGCACCGGCCGGCGGCGACGGAGGACATGGTGAAGGTCGTCGGCCGGGAGGTCTTCGAGCGGGTCGAGGTCGTGAGCCACGACTCCCGCGACGAGGCGAACCTCGTCTCCGTCGGGCGCGACTCCCGGGGCAACGACGTGCGGCTCAATCGGCGGGTGGTCGAGGCGGAGCGCCGGCTGATCACCGGCGGAATCGCCTTCCACAACCTCGCGGGCTTCTCCGGCGGGGCGAAGGCCGTCATGCCGGGCATCGCGGGCTTCGAAGTCATCCAGGCCAACCACTCCCTCTCGTTGGACGACGCGTACCGGCTGCGGGCCTCAGTGGGGAAGGGCCTCCTGGAGGGAAACCCCGTGGCCGAGGGGATTCGGGAGGCGGGAGCGCTCCTCGGGGGGACGTACCTCGTGAACACCGTCGCCGCGCCCTCGGGCCGCCTGCTGCGGGTCGTGGCTGGAGACCTCTTCGAGGCGCACCGGGAGGGCTGCCGGGCGGCCCGCCTGGCGCTCGAGACGCCCGCTGCGGGCGGCGCCTCCCTCGTCGTCGCGAACGCCGGAGGTTTCCGGCTGGACGGCGAGCTCTACCAGGCGATCAAGGGGCTCGACAACGCCACCCACGTCGCGGCAGCCGGAGGCACCATCGTCTTCTCGGCGGCGTGCGAAGACGGCGTCGGCTCGGACGCCTGGGAGGCGCTCATGCGCCGCGGCGACCGGGAGGCCATCGCCCGGGAGCTCTCGAAGAGCTTCCACTTCGCGGGCTACGTCGCCCTCCTGACCATGGAGATCACCGACCGCTGCCGGGTCATCCTCGTGAGCCGGCTTGAGCCCGAGACGGTCAGGGCCTTCGGGATGGAGCCGGCCGGTTCCCTGGACGAGGCGCTCGAGCCCTTCCGAAAAGGGGGAGCTCCCGTGGAGCGGGCCTGCGTCTTGCCGGCGGCGATGATCACCGTCCCGAAGATAGTCCGGCGTCCGTGAGTCCGGAGGCGCCCCGTCGTTCGGGCCCTGGGGCGCTTCCCTCCAGGAAGCGAGCGGGGTTCTCCCGCCGGGTCGGCGGGGCAAGCCCCGCCCTACGGGGCTGTTCCAATCCCTGACCGATAACCGATAACCCGGCGTTGACATCACCGCGCCGATCGGGAATAGTAAAACGCAATGAACCTCGACCGAACCACCGCTGCTCTCGGTTCCACCCCCCGCTCCGCGCTCGCCGGCGTAGTCGTCGTCGTTCGCGTCGTTATCAGCGCGCCGTAGCGGGGCTTCACCGTAGAAACCAACAACCCCCGCCCGGCGCGAGCCCGGCGGGGGTTGCTCTTTTCAGGGCACGAGCCTCCGCCGGATCCCGGCCCGCGGGCCCCCCCGAGCATCCGTGCTCTCCGGGGGTAACCCCGTCCTCGGGGCAACAGGAGGAGGCATGAAGTCCACCGGCGCCCAGCTCATCGTCCAGCTCCTCGAGCGGCAAGGCGTGCGCATCGTCCCCGGCATCCCGGGCGGCGCGAACCTTCCCCTCTACGACGCGCTCTCCCGCAGTCTCGCCATCCGGCACGTGCTCGCCCGGCACGAGCAGGGGGCGGGCTTCATCGCCCAGGGCATGGCGCGCGTCACCGGAGCTCCCGCGGTCTTCCTGGCGACCTCGGGACCCGGCGCCACGAACGCCCTCACCGCGCTCGCGGACGCGAAGCTCGACTCGGTCCCCCTCGTCTGCATCACGGGGCAGGTGGCCACACCCCTCATCGGGACGGACGCCTTCCAGGAGGTGGACACGTACGGGATGAGCATCCCGGTCACCAAGCACAACTTTCTCGTACGTTCGGCGGGAGAGCTCCTGGAGGTCGTACCCGAGGCCTTTCGGATCGCGGCCTCGGGCCGGCCCGGTCCGGTCCTGATCGACGTCCCCAAGGACGTGCAGACGCAGACCGTCGAGTTTGAGGCGTGGCCCTCGCCCGGCGCCCCCGACGCGCCGCCGGCCGTCGCTTCGGGCGCTCTGGAGCGCGCCGCTCGCCTCGTGGGGGCGGCCCGAAGCCCGATCCTCTACCTCGGGGGAGGGGTGGCCCGCCCCGACGCCGCGGCGGCCGCGGCGCGTTTCGCGGAAAGAGCGTCCATCCCGGTGGCGCTCAGCCTCATGGCGCTCGGCGCCCTGCCGTGGGACCACCCCCTGAACCTCGGCCTTCTCGGGATGCACGGCGCGCGCCACGCGAACCTGGCCCTCGAAGAGTGCGATCTCCTGATTGTGGCGGGCGCGCGGCTGGACGATCGCGCGACCGGGAAGGTCTCGGAGTTCTGCCCGAGGGCCCGTGTCCTCCACGTGGACATCGACGAGAGCGAGATCGGGAAGCTCCGGCCGGTCCAGGCGGGCATCGTGGCGGACGCCGGAGAGGTCCTGCGAAGGCTCTTGCCGAAGATCCGGCATCGGAGGAGGCAGGAGTGGCTCGGTCGGATCGAGGAACTCCGAGGGGCCTTCCCGCCTCACTTTCCGGGTATCGAGGACCCGACGAGCCCCTACGGCGCCGTCCGCCGCGCCGCGGAGCTCCTGGGGCCCGATGCGATCGTCGCGACCGACGTGGGCCAGCATCAGATGCGGACGGCTCAGGCGTTTCCCTTCACCCGGCCGCGCCAGTGGCTCACGTCCGGCGGACTGGGGACCATGGGCTTCGGCCTTCCCGCGGCCCTCGGGGCATGGCTCGCGGAGCCGCAGCGGCCGGTCCTCTGCGTGAGCGGGGACGGAAGCCTCCTCATGAACGTCCAGGAGCTCGCGACCGTCGCCGAAGAGGGTGCGGACCTCAAGCTCCTTCTGATGAACAACCGCTCCCTCGGTCTCGTCCACCAGCAGCAGGATCTCTTCTACGGCGGCCGGATCTTCGCGTCCCGGTTCCGCGTCGACGTCGACTTTCCCGGCCTCGCCCGAAGTCTCGGCTGGAAGGCAATCGATCTCGGAGCCGCCCCGGAGCCGTCCGAGGCGCTGGCGAGGGCGCTCTCGACGGCCGGTCCGGTGCTGGTGAACGTGCCCGTAGACGTGGAGGAGAAGGTCTACCCCATGGTGCCGCCCGGCGCGGCCAACCGAGAGATGATCGGAGGAGAGAACGATGTGCGCGCTTGCGGCTGAGCGGGACGGAGCAGGAGAGGCGAGGACCGTCCTGGAGCTGACGGTCCGGAACCACCCCGGCGTCATGTCCCACGTCTGCGGCCTCTTCGCCCGCAGGGCATTCAACGTGGAGGGCATCCTCTGCATGCCCGTGGACGGCGGGAAGGAGAGCCGGATGTGGCTCCTGGTCGCCGAGGACGAACGGCACGAGCAGGTCGTGAGGCAGGTCCGGAAGCTGGAGGACGTTCTCGCCGTGCTGGCCCATCCGGCCGAGCACGAGATCTTCGTCCGGCTGGAGGAGTTCTTCCGGACCTGAAAGCTCTTGAGGGTCGCCCCTTGTCCGCGAACAGACTCCCTGTGGGAGCGGACTCCTACCCGGATTGGGCCGGAGGCGCAGGCCGGGCTGAGGCCCGACATCGCGGCGGGAGGCCGCTCCCACAAACGCCGGCCGCGGGGCATTCTTGCGACCGGCCATGGCTATTTTAACGGTGGAGGGGTGCGGGGCGGCTGCGAAAGGGAAGTCTCCGCCCCGGGAGGCAGATAGAGATGAAGCATATGCTCGTGCGAAACAAGGTGAAGAACTACGACACCTGGAGGCGGATCGTCGACTCCCAGAAGCCGCTTCACCAGGACGCCGGGTTGCGCCTCCTCCATCTCTGGCGGACGTCCGGGAACCGGAATGAGGTCTACCTCCTGTTCGAGATGTGGGACGAGGAGAAGGCGAAAGCGTTCGTGATCTCTCCCGAGAACCCGAGGATCGGCAGGGAAGCCGGGGTCATCGACGGGGAAGTGCGCTACCTGGAGGAGTTGGAAGGCTACTGAATCGCCGGCCCGGAACGACCGCGGATCGGCCCGCCGGCAATTCTACCCGAAAAGGTCAGCAACTTATCCGTTCGGCTCCTTGGCGCCGCCCGCGCCGGGCCTTACCGTCGCGCCGTCAGACGAGATCGGGGTCAAAAGGGTTTTTCCCGCAGGAGGTGCGAGATGGAATCCTTCTTCAAGGTCGTGAGAATGGCCGTGGTGATCGGGCTGCTGGGAGCTCCTTCGGTGCTGTTCGCCCAAGGAGAGGGCGAAGGGCCGGAGATGGAGATGGAGGACGAGGAGATGCTGACGCCGGAGGAGAACGTCATGATGTTCGCGGTCCTCGAAGACCGCTTGGCGGGCGGAGTGCACGTCGCGCACGCCTCCGCGGGGACGACGGAGCCCGCCGCTACCGTGAGCCCGTGGGATCACCCGAGCCGCTTCTACGACGCTTAGGAATGGGTTCTGTCTCCCTTCTGCCCCTTCGAAAAGGCCGCGTCTCCGCGGCCTTTTCATCTTTGTGCGCCTGCTCGCCGCCCCCGACTCAGTGGCCCTGCGGCGTGATTCTCGGTTGCGTGGGGCTCTGCTGCGCTTGTTTGATGATGCGGACGAATTGCTGGACCCATTCCTTCAGTCGCTGCCTCTCGGATCGCGCGACGGCGGCCTCTTCCTCGAGCTTCGCGACTCTTTCGGCCATTCGGGCGATCTGCTCCGAAACATCCTTCCACGGGGCCTTGTCGTGGCCGGAGCGCGTCACCGGGTCCTGATCGTCCAGGAGGTCGCCCGTCCGCCTCGCTTCCGCGACTTCTTCGATCACCGCCTCGTCGATCTTCGGCTTCTCGTCGCCGTAGCCGAAGACGAGCGCGGTATCGCAGAGGATGTTCACCAATCTCGGAATGCCTCTCGAGTAGCGAAAGATCGCCCGCAGAGCCTCCGGCTCGAAGAGCTCGGGATCCGGGGCACCTGCCACCTGGAGGCGGTGGCGCACGTACTCGGTGACTTCCCCGAGGCCGAGGGACTCCAGGTGACAATGCACCGAAACGCGCTGGAGAACCTGCTCCATGCCTCTTTGGCGAAGTTTGGCTCGGAGCTCCGGTTGGCCGACGAGCAGAATCTGAAGGAGTTGCTCCCGATTGGCTTCCAGGTTCGACAGGAGACGCACCTCCTCGATTGTACGGGGCGGAAGGTTCTGCGCCTCGTCCACGATCAGGATCACCCGCCGATTGGCCGCTCTCTTCTCTCTGAGAAGGGCCCCGAAAGCCGCGAGGACGTCCGCCTTGTCCCTCGCGCGCGGTTCCAGCCCGAACTCGCGGCACACGATCTTCAGGAATTGGGTGGGGGCCACCATCGTGTTGCTGACCAGCGCTACATCGGCCTCCTCGGGCACCGCTCGCATCAGCAGCTTGAGGAGCGTCGTCTTGCCCGACCCGATCTCTCCCGTGATTACCGCCAGCCCTTTCGCTTCCCGGATTGCGTACCGCAGGTGCGTGTAGACGCGGTCGTGGCCCGGACTCATGTAGAGGTAGTCCGGGTCGGGCTGGAGCTCGAAGGGTTTGGACCGGAGGCCATAGTATGCTTCGTACATCGGCTTCGTCCTATCCCGCGCGGCTGGAGCGGGGGCCCTCGTTGTAGACGAGACCCACCACGGGCGCGGGCCCCAGCAGACGCAGTGAGCTGACGAGCTCCGCCTCGCGCGTGCTTTCGCCCCGCACGACGAGGAGGATGCTGTCGGCGAGCTCGCAGAGTTCGAGGGCCTCAGGGCCGGCGAGCACGCTCGGGCCGTCGACGATGATGAAACAACCGGGGAAGATCTCCCGAAGCCGGGCCACGGCGTCTCGGACGGAGAAGTGCGCGCGCAACTCGGGGCCGCTCCGCATTCCCGCCGGGAGCACGCGGAGAGTCGACGCTTCCACCTCGAGGAGCACGTCTGGCAGCGTTGCACGGCGTTCGAGATAATCCGATAGGCCGGGAGAAGACTCGACGCCGAAGTGCGCCAGCACGGCAGCGTCGTGCGGGTTCGCATCCACCAGCACGGTCGGCAGCCCCGTCCGATCCGCGAGGCTCGCCGCGAGCCCCACCGCCGTAAACGTCTTGCCTTCCCTCCTCCCCGGGCTCGTGACGAGCACGGTCTCGGCCCCTGCCTTGGCCCGGCTCAAGAGACGCGCACCCAGCGCCTGAAGAGGGTAGGGCACACGGGGAATGAGGAGAACGCCGGGCGGCCGCTCGGCCCTGGGGCTCAGCGCCCCTGAAGGCGGGACGCAAGCCGGCGCGCCCCCGGGGGCAGCCGCCACCGGTTCAGAGGCCCCACGCTCCTCGGACTCTTCGGCCGTTGAGGTTTCGGTCTCATCGACTGCCGGACAGGGGGCTCGCTCCTGAAAGGACGAGGAACTGCTTGCCTCGCGCTCCGCTCGGAGCATCGCCTTCTTGAGGCTGTCCATTTTAGCCGGCCGTTGCCGGTCCGTCCGTGTCCGGCGTGGGAGGAAGCACGGCCAAGACCTGAAGACCCGTGAGCTCGGTCGCCCGGTGGGGCGCCTTGAGGATCGGGTCGAGTCGCTCACGCACCGCGACCGCGAGCACCCCGGCGATCAGAGAAGAGAGGAGCCCGGCCAGCCCGAGGGCGCGGCGGTCGGTCCCGAGGGGGCTTTCCGGCAGCTCGGCGGGGCGTACGAGGGTGAAGGTTACGGACGGCTCTGCCGCCGGCTCGGGAGGAGCCGGCGGCTGGGCTACGCGCAGAGCCAGCTCGACGTTCCGGCGCTGAAGTGCTTCCCTCTTCCGGGCCAGGTCCCCACTGTCGTGCTTGACGGAGGCGGCAGCCAGACGAGCCTTCTGCCCCGCGAGAGTCGTCGCCGCGTTCGAGCGCTCTACGCCCGCCCGCGCAATCTCCCTATCGAGCAGGGCAATCTCCTCTTGGACAGTGGCCCGGGCGGGATTCGGGATCATGCGCGGGGGCGGCGGCGTCCGGTCTCTGCGCAGTACCGACTTCTCCCTGAGCTCGGCCTCGATCCCATCTACCTGCTTGGAAAGCTCGAGGACTTGGGGGTCGCCAGGTCCGAGGATGCGGCGCAAGCTGGCGAGCTTGGCTTGAAGATCCTTCAGCCTCACGCGGCTTTCGGCCCGCTTGGGCGCGTCTTCGCGGTCGGTGGGGTCCGTTTCGGAGGCTTCCGGGTGAGGCTCGGGTCCCGGAATGCTCGCCGGCAGGGCCGCCAGGTTGCCTTCGAGTGCCGCTCTCTTCTCCCGCAGCGCTCGCAAACTGGCCTCCCGCTCCGCTGCTTCGCGGGTCGAAGCCTCCACCACGGGAAGAAGCCGCTTCCACTCGTCCGCAGCTTGTCGCTCGCGATTCCTGTCGGCGGCGAGCTCATCGTCCGCCTTCCGGAGCTCGGCTTCGACTCCCCGGAGCTCTCGGCGGAGCTCTTCGCGAGGGTCCTGTGCCGCTCGTGGTGCGGGAGGTGGCGTCGGGCGGAGGAGGAACAGTTCGGAGGCGGCCTTGGCGACGCCCCAGGCTGCCGTCGGCCGGGCCGCCGTGTACGCGAGCGAGAAGGTCACGGAGGCGCTTCGAGCTGGCCCTTCGCCGGCCTCGCACCGCTCGACCCTCGAGCGCAAGGCTCGCGCCTCGGCCACTGCCTTCGCTGACACGCGGTTGCGTTCGGCGATGGTGCGAAGGACCTCGGGCCTCAGGACGGCCGAAGCCGTCCTCTCGAGCCACCCCGCCGCCCAGGCCTGCGGGTCCCCTCCCGGGTTGGCTTGCGACACGTCTGCGCGAAGCATCGCCTCGGATCGATACCCGACAGGCAGAAGAGAGGGGCCTGCCAGGGAAACGAGGCAGAGGGGTAGGAATGCGATGAGGAAGGCGGCCTTGCGCCGAAGGAGAGCTCTCATTGCGCTCGAGGTGCCTCCTGCCTGAGGCTCTCGACCTCGATCTTTGCCCGCCGGTAGAGCGCCTGGCCGAGGCTCTCGAGGTTCGCTTTGGCGCGTGCGTAGAACTTGGGATCCGCCTCGAGGGCTCGGTTGAAGGACTCCTCCGACTTCTGCCACTCCTCCCGGAGCAGGTAAACGTAGCCCATGTTGTTGTGAGCGCCGGCCTTGCCCACGGCGCGCTCAAAGAATCGAAACGCCCGTTCTTCCTGGCCCGCCATGGCGGAAGCGAACCCGAGGTTGTTCAGGATCGTCCGGTCTCCGGGGGCGAGCTCCAGCGCCCGCTCGAGGGGCTGCACGGCCTCGCCGTAGCGCTTCTGGAGCACGTAGTTGAAGCCCAGGTTGTTCTGGGCGGCCGCCGAGCGGGGCCGAAGCGCCGCGACCCGGGAGAGCAGGGGCTCGGCTTCCGATTCCCGGCCGAGCGCTTCGTAGGCGACGGCGAGCTCGGTCAGTACCTCGGGCTCTTCGGAGGCGAGCGCACTGGCCTGCTCCAGGTGGCCCACGGCCCCTTCCGCATCCCCGAGGGCACGCGCCGCCTTGCCGAGCCCAAGGTGCGATCGAAGCGCGCTTCCCCTGTGAGCGGCAGCCTTCTCGAGCACGGGGCGAGCTGCCTCGTACTTGCCCTGACAGAGCAGAGCTTCACCGAGTCCCAAGAGCCCGGGCTCGGAGGCCGGCTCTGCCTGCAGGGCCTGCGTGAAGTGGACCTCCGCCATGGGGCAGTTTCCGGCGGCCAGGTGCGCCTTCGCGCGGTCGATCAGCACTCCGGGCGGCAAGGCCGCCAGGGACTCCCCCCGGGGGGACTCGCGCGAGAGCGAAGCAGCCGAGGCCGGGAGGGCCTTCGGGGCCTGGGGGCCCGCCGCTGCGCAGCCCGCCAGACAGGCTGCGATCCAAATCCCTCTGCAGTACCGGACCATTCGGAACCTCCTGTTCCCTTCTCAGTGCCCGCCGATGGTCGTGAACGTCTGGGCGAGTCGGATCGCGGCCGGCGCCAGAAGGACGATGAAGAGGGCCGGGAAGATGAAGAAGACGAGGGGGAGCATGAGCTTCACCGTGAGCTTACCGGCCTTCTCCTCGGCCTTCTGGCGCCGCCGCACCCGCATCGACTCGGAGTGCACCCGCAGCGCCTGGGCCACGCTCGTCCCGAAGCGGCTCGCCTGGGTCAGGATCGCCATCAACTCGGCGATCTCCTGCACGCCGGACCGGACGCCCATGTTCCGGAGGCTCTCGTGCCGGGGCTTGCCCGACTTGACTTCCAGGTTCGTCATGTGGAAGTCGTCGCTCAGCGGCTTGCACATCGGCCGGATCTCTTCACCCACTCGCTTGAAAGTCATGTCGAGGCCGAGCCCTGCCTCGGCACAGACGACCATCAGATCCAGGGCTTCGGGCAGCACGAGCCCGATGGCTCGCTTGCGCCGCTGCGCCAGGTACTGCACCGCCCAGTTAGGGAAGAGGAAGCCGACGGCCCCCAGGCCGATGGTGGCCAGGAGCACCTGGGACGAGAGCACGTAAAAGAGCGAGCCGGCCAGGCAGCACAGCGGCAAGCCCAGCCCCAGGAGGACCTTGGCGCCGAGATAGATCCTGTACGCGCCCGGGGAGCGGAGGCCGGCGTGGATGAGGAGAAGGCGGATCTTCTTTTGCTCGGAGACGTCGCTGGGCACGGCAATCTTGTGGAGCGGCGTCACCACGCGCGTGACGAAGCCGGTCGCATCCTCGTCGACGAGAACCTTGCGGGTCGCCTGCTCGGGGGGCCGGGAGGGGGACGTCAGCCGCGAAAGACGCTCCTTCAGAGCTTCCCGGCGGAGGAGCCAGAAGACGACCGCGCCGACGCCGAGGGCAACGGCCGCAAAGATGAAGCCGAGGAGCAGAAGGTACTCCGATCGGGCTGCGGTCCCGTAGACCATATTCCAGAAGCCCGGCATATCAGACCTCAATCCTCACCATGCGCTTCATGACGAGCCACCCTACGAACTGCATGCAGATACCCGTGATCAGGAGAATCCGCCCGGCGCGCTCCTGCCAGAGGACAGAGACGTAGTCGAAGTTCTGGACGTAGAGGAAGGCAAAGAGCGCGACCGGGAGCAAGAGGAGGACGAGGGCGGAGTAGCGCCCCTCCGCCGTCATCGCCTTCACCTGGTTTCGGAATTGGAGCCTCTGCCGGATGAGCTGGCTGATCTTCTCGAAGACGTCGGCGATGTTTCCGCCGGTTTCCTTGTGCACGAGTACGGTGATTGCAAAGAAGCGCAGGTCCGCGGAGGGAACCCGGTCGCAGAGGTTTTCGAGGGCTTCCTCGGGCGAGAGCCCGAAGTTGATCTGGTCCACCGTCGCGCCGAATTCCCCAGCGACGGGGTCCGCCATCTCCTCGGCCACCATCGCCATAGCCGACGTGAGTGCGTGGCCCGACCGCATCCCTCGGGCCATCAGGTCGAGGGTCTCCGGGAGTTGCTCCTCCACGCGTCGAAGCAGCGCGCGCGCGTTGGCCTTCAGCTTCACGTAGGGGAGGGCGCCGAAGGCAGCGCCCAGGACCACCGCGGCACCCGGCTGAGGCAGCAGCCGTAGTCCGCCCATCAGGCCGATGATTCCGAGCGCGAGACTCAGCAGGATGAAGGTCGTGGTGTTCAGGCGGGTCTTGGACCGGAGGAGGAATCGATTCAGGCACTGCAGGCCGGGGATTCTGAGGAGCGCGTCTCCGAAGGTACCGGCCTTGGCTCCAGAACCGTCCTTCGCGACCGTGAGTCTCGCCTGGGTCCGGCTACCGCCTTTCGCCACATCGCCCAGGCGCCGCCTGACGGCACGCTTCTCCGCAAACCGGCTGCCGCGGAGCGTTTGAAGGGCGAGCGCTGCGAGAGAAGCGGCAAAGACGAAGACGATGGCGAGGAAACCGAGAGAGAGCGCGTCCACGGCTCTACTCGTAGTACCGGTTGGGATCGAAGAGGTCCGCCGGCACCTCCACTCCGGCGACCTCCAGCTTCTCCGAGAACCGCGGCCGAATGCCGGTCGCCCGGAACCGGCCCACAACCTTCCCGTCCGGCCCGACGCCGCGCTTCTCGAAGACGAAGAGGTCCTGAATGGTGATGATGTTGCTCTCCATGCCGACGACCTCCGTCAGGGAGGTGATCTTCCGTGTGCCGTCCGTGAGTCTCGTGACCTGAATGATGAGGTCCAGGGCGGAGGAGATCATGAACCGCATGGCCTGCTCGGGGAGATTGAACCCCGTCGTCAGAATCATCGATTCGATTCTGGTGAGAGAGTCGCGCGGCGCGTTTGCGTGGATCGTTCCAAGGGAGCCCTCGTGGCCGGTGTTCATGGCCTGGAGCATGTCGAACGCCTCGCCGCCCCGCACCTCCCCCAGAATGATCCGATCGGGGCGCATCCGCAGGCTGTTCCGGACGAGGTCGCGTTGGGTCACTTCGCCCGTGCCCTCGATGCTCAGCGGCCGGGTCTCGAGGCGGACGACGTGCGGCTGCTGGAGCTGGAGTTCCGCGGAGTCCTCGATGGTGACGATCCTCTCGTTCTCCGGGATGAAGCTGGAGAGCACGTTGAGAAGCGTGGTCTTGCCGGCGCCGGTCCCACCGGAGATGATGACGTTGAGCTTCGCGTGGACGCAGCCGGCGAGGAACTTCGCCACTTGGGGCGTCATTGCCTTATAGCGGACGAGATCGTCCACTTTCAGCGGCCGGACGGAGAAACGACGGATGGAGAGCGCCGGACCGTCGATCGCGAGCGGCGGAACGATCGCGTTGACCCGTGAACCGTCCGGGAGCCGGGCGTCCACCATCGGCGACGACTCATCGATCCGACGGCCTACCTGGGAGACGATCCGGTCGATGACGTTCTTCAAGTGATCGTTGTCCCGAAACCTCGCGTCCACCTTTTCCAGCAGGCCGAAGCGCTCCACGTAGATGTCCCGGTAGGTGTTGCACAGGATGTCGGAGACGGTGGGATCCCGGAGCAGGGGCTCGATCGGCCCGAGTCCCTTCAACTCGTCCAGGATTTCGCTGATGAGGTCTCGCCGCTCCTGCTCGTTCAGGAGCACCTTCTCGTCGGTGAGGAAACGCCCCACGATCCGCGCGATGTCGGGCTCGAGCTCCTCCCGAGTGAGAGCCTCGGCAGCCGGGAGGTGGATCTCGTCGATGAGCCGCGTGTGGATTCGGTGCTTCACCTCGTAGAAGAAGTCGTCCCTGCGTGGAAGCACCTCGGCCTTGCCCGTTTGGCCCTGCGGCGGCAGAGGGATGACCTTGCTCTTTGAGAAGAAGTCGCTGATCGCCAAGCCGCCCTCCCCCCGTAGCTAGATTGCGCTGCCCAGGAGCCCGCGGGCGCCCCGGTACGCGCTGGTTTGGTCGTGTCGCTGGAGCATGGCCACGAACTCCTGCACGTTCTTGCCGAACGCGCTGCCCGGCTGCCCTTTGGCCACGGGGACGCCTTGGTTGATCGAGGTGACAATGCTCTTGTAATCGTTCGGGAAGAGCCACGACACGCGCCTGCCGAGCGTCTTCTCGACCTCCTGCACGGAGGGGACGGCTCCGCGGATGAACCGGTTCACCACGACCTCCACCAGTCCCGTGGCGACGGCCTCCTTCCCGATCAGGCGGATGAGGCGGGCTGCGTTCCTGATCGCGGGGACGGAGAGCTCGATGACGATGAAGATCTGGTCGGACGCACGGAAGGCCTCCATCGCTCTGGCGTCGACGGTCATGGAGCTGCAGTCGACCACCACGTGGTCGTAAAGGGAGCGGGCCAGCTGGAGAATCCGGTCCACATGCTCACCCTCGACGAGCGCGCTCTCCTCCGGCGAGGCCGGCGCGGGGAGGACGTCGAGTCCGGTCGAATGCTGAGTGACGGCGCCCCGGAAGAGGGCGGCGTCCAGGCGGTGAAAGTTCTTGGAGAGGTCGGCGATCGTCGTCTGGATGGCGAGGTCGAGCAGCACGGAACTGTCGCCGGACTGGAGGCTGCTGTCTATGAGAACGGTCTTGCTGCTGGCCCTCAGGGCCAATGCGACGGCGGCGTTCACGGCGAGAACCGTGGAGCCCACGCCCCCCTTGCTTCCCATGAAGCTGTAGATGGCCCCTCGCGTCGGTCTGCTGCCGGCGAGGAGCGTGAACCTGAGCTTCTCCAGTGCATCCCGAAGCCGCTGGCTTTCGAGCGGAAGCAGCAGAAACTCGGCCGCCCCGGCCTTCATGATGTCGACGATGTGCTCGGGCCGCGCGTCCCGGGAGAGGACGACGATCTGGAGCTCCGGAGCTCGCTCTCGCAGTTCGGCAATCGCCCGGAGCGTATCGACGCGTCGGCTGGGCTGGTCCTCTAGAAGTGCCACGTTCGGCTGCGTACCGGCAGACGGGCCGGTCGATTCGATCACCCGCACAGACTCCGTTTCCCCCAGGATCTGGAGAAGCTGGCGAGCCAGGTCCTTGTCACTGATGCTCAGCGCCAGCTTAATCTCCAATGGCATCGGCCCTCTCATGGGTATCGCGGCCATCGACGCTGCGTCGTTTCGAGAGCTCATCTTACGTTCCATGTCTCGCGTCGGCCGCGCCTGAGCATTCCTATCTCACCAGCCCGGGAATGCTCCCCTTCATGCCGTACTCCGCTCCGCCCCCTCGATTGTCCTGGGGGCCCACGTAGTCGCACTTGATACGTGCGCGGACCAATTTGTCGGGCGAGTTTAGCACGTCGCGGACCTCGACCTGTGCGAATCCGACGATCTTAATGGCTCGATTAGGATTTGTGCAGTCGTCTCTATCGTAAATCGCGACGCTGGTTTCCCATTTGTGTTTGTTTCTGAGGGTCCCATCCGGATACTCCAACTGTATGCCGTCGCTATCCAAGAGCGGCCTGGCTCCTTGGGCGACTGTCGCCTGGTGAACGGGTGACCCATTTACCAGGATGTAGCTCCAGTCCTCGTTTACATCATAACCTTTTCTCTGGAATAAAGAGAGAAGCGCGTCAAATGTCGGGTTGCTCATCGTCCCCCCAGTGAAATTGTAAGCGGTTTCACCGGCTATTGTTTCAGGATTTTCGAAGCCGCCCACCTCGTCCAATATCCTTCGGAGCGTTATGTCATTGGCATTCAGATCATAGGACGTCCATCCGGCGCACGAGTCGGGGTCATTGGTGGGATAGAACTTTACATCCTCGTCACAAAAATCCTGCTCCGACCTGTTGTCGAAGAATGCCCTGGAGACCCCTACCGGGAGCTCGAGGTCCCCTTCATTGACGGTACTTTGGCCGGTCAGTGCCGCAACGGCTTCGGCATTTGCCGAAAAGCTTTGGATGCCGAGCACTCTGGCCAGGAACGTGGTCGCAGGGCCGTTGGCGGTCGCGTCCCTCCTGGTGACCACTCGCACCGCATCGGGCTGCGCATTCGTCGGGGTAAAAGGGGGATCGGAGTTCTTGGACCACCGGCCGAGGACGACGTCCGAATCTAGGACCGTCACCGCCCTCCCGGCGGCCGCGTTCGCCTCGCCGACGTCCTGCGCGACGGAGATGATCGCGGGGAGATCGCCCGCGGCCGAGTAGCTCTGCTGCGCATCGTAGGAGAGCCCCTGGTAGATTCTTCCGAGACGGCGCGCGGCACCCAAGGCGGCCCCGTCCGCGGTGTTCTGCAGCTCATTGCGCGTGACCATCATGTACCCGATGTCTAACGCGAGGGCCCCGAACCCGAGCAGCATGATCAACATGACCCCGACGAGCACCGCGATGGCGCCCTTCTCCTTCTCCGGCCTCGTCTGAAAATTGCGTCGCACGGACATGTTCTCCTCGTCACTCGTACTTCATGACCGCTTCGGAGGCGATGGTCAGGACTCCGGGGAAGACGGGGTCGGCCCCCGGGAGCAGGTCCGCCAACGCCGGGAACACGAGGAACCTGTAGGGATACTGGACGATCACCCTGAGGTCGTCGCCGAACTGTGCGGTGCCGATCGTGATCTCTGCGCCGGTTTCGTCGTCCAGCGCGGTTACGGTCGTGGCCGGAGTCGGGACCGGTTGGGCGAAGCTCACGAGGAAGTCGCTGCAGTAAGCGCTCACCTGGTCTCGGATGTCGGCCGCCGGGACCCGAGGGGTCGCCGCCACGATCCCGAATCTCGCCCCCTCGCGAGCCGCGTTCGTCAGCACCTGCCGATTGTAGAGAAGCAGGCCGAACTCGATCGTGCCTAAGAGGATGAGGAGCAGGAGCGGGAGGACGAGGCCGAACTCGACCAGTGCCGCCCCTTTCTCTCGGCGCGACGCCGGCGCGGCACCGCGCGGCGTCTCCTCCCGAGCCGCCCCCGGTTTCATTGCGCGCCCACGACTCCGAACTGGAAGATCGGCATCTTCGAAGGTTTCTCCGCGAAACTCTTGAGGTACACCCGCTGGAGCTCCTCGGCGGCACGCCCCTGGAGCCCCTCCGGCACCGCCTCGGGCTGACGCCCCTCCGGAAAAGCGAACAGCTGCGGCCAGCTCCGCTGCTGGGCTCGACCCCAGGCCTCGTCGATCTGGGGAGCCTCCACGGAGACCGGCTCCGCCGAGGCGGGAGCCGCGAACAGGGCGAGCGCCGAGCAGAGCAGAATCGGGATTCTCATGACAGAGTCTCCTCCTACAGGACGGGCTTGTGGCCGAACTCGCCCTCGAGCCCGCCCGGCTTGCTTCCGGGCCTCGACCGGGGACTGGCCGCAGGCGAGATGGGCTTCGGCTCGAGGGCGACCGACGCGCCTTCGAGCTTCCCCTCCAGGTAAAACTCATACCAGCTCGGAGGCTGGAAGCCGTCTCCGGGAAAGCTCAGGCTCCCCGCCCGGACCGGCTTGACGAGGTGCGGAGTCACCGCCACCAGTAGGTCCGTCTTCTGCTGGGTGTACGACGTGCTCCGGAAGAGGGCGCCGAGAACGGGGAGGTTTCCAAGCCCCGGTATCTTGCTGACGTTTTCGCGGAGGCTGTCCTGCAGCAGCCCCGCGAGGGCCAGGGTCTGGCCGTCGTAGAGCTGCACCGTTGTCTCGAGCTTTCTCGTCGCCAGGTTCGGAACGACAAAGTTGGCGCCAACGATTCCGGCCGGGATGACGCTCGTCGAAGCGATCTCGCTCACGCTTGGAGCCACCCGCAGGCTGATGCGCCCGTCGCTCATGACGATCGGTGTGAACGCCAAGGCCACCCCGAACTCCTTGAACTCGATCGAGATCTGTCCGAAGCCCGTCGCCACCGGGATGGGAAACTCTCCTCCGGCGAGAAAGCGCGCCTCCTGCCCGCTCTGGGTGACGAGGCGGGGCTCGGCTAGGACGCGGGCGAGGCCCTCGCTCTCCAGGAGCCGGAGGGCTGCCGTGAAGTTCTTGATGTTCACGAACACGTTGGCAGTGGTGGCGGCGATGTTGACCAGGAGCGATCCGGGACGTTGGATCAGGGCGTGGGTGTCGAGCTCTTCGATGATGCCACTCGTCCCGTCTACGAGCCTGGCCGGGAAGTCCTTCGCGGTGACCGGACTGAAGACTGGACTCGTGCCTACCGTGCCCGTAAACGACTTCCCCACGTTCAGGAATCCGAGGCCCGCTTGCCAGTCCTTTTCCGAGCCTCGGGTCACCTCCGCGAACTTCACCTCGAGCATCACCTGCTGGAGCCCGCCTACTCTCATCAAATTGGTGATGCCGTCTCCTGCTCCCTCGCCGCCCTCGCGTGCCGGGCCCGCCGCCTGCGCGGGCTGGCGCAAGTACGTGCGGGCGACGCGAAGCACCTGGTCCACGACCTCCGGGGCTGAAACCGTGCCGGAGAGGACGACGCCGTTTTCGGACGCGTGCACCTCCACCTGCTCGTCCGGGAAGAGACGGTAGAGCTTCTCCTTGAGGGAGCCGAGATCCGGAGCGACGACCACCTCCAGCAGGGTGCGCTGGCCGTTCCCTTCCTCCCAGAGGATCACGCTCGTGGATCCGGCTTTCTTGCCGTACGTGTAGAGCTCCGTGGGCGAGACCACGACGACGTCTGCGATCTCCGGGGCAGCCACGGAAACCCGGCGCACGGGATGGGCCGTGCTGAGGACGTGGGCGGCGCCCACCCGGAGCTCGATCGTGCGGCGCGAAAGCTCGGCGGCTTCGAGCGTCCCGCAGAAGAGCACGACCGCCCCGAGCGTGACGAGCGCGGCGAGAGCGACACGGAGACTTTCTCGACTCATCTGGCCTTCCTTCCCTTCCAAAGCTTCATCCTCTCCCCTGGCTCTCGGTCCATCCGGAGTCCGAGACTTCCAACGCGCCACCAGCGGCACGAAAAACCAGCCTCGAGTGCCGGGGCCGGCGCGATTTGCCGGCCGCAACGGCGGTGATTCCTCCGCCCGCCTACCGCCCTACAGTCTCTCCTCTGAGTCGGCCGCCTTGAACCGCACGAGCTCGGGCGGTTTGGACGCGCGAAAGATCTCGACGGAAAAGGGCGGTGGGGCCGCGGGTGGCGGTGGGCCTGGAGCGACGGCCGGCGCCGGTGGCTTTGGCGGTTCCACGACGGTGACCCGGGCCGGCGCGGGCTTGGGTTTGGCGGCGACCCGGACGATCCTGGGGGCCCGCGTCTCCGGCTCCGGCGCGGACTCGTCCAGCGCGTTCCGGAGGGCGAGATGGATGGGCCCTTCGTTCACTTGGAGAGCGAGCTTTTCCGCCTGGCTCGGGTCGATCTCGAGGGTGACTGTCTTGACGACTTGCGGTTTGCCCTCCTTCGTGAAGGTCTCCTGCGCGACCGCAAGAACTTCCACCTTCTGCAGGAGTGTCCGTGCGGACGTCTCTCCCTGTCCTTTCCCGTCCGACACGGCGATGACGTCCACGAAGGTGTTGGGGAGCACGAACCCGCCCACGCCCACGACTTCGTCCACCTTTACGGCCATCGCCCGCCTTCCGGGCTTGATTGTGGCCACGAGCCCCGCCCCCGACCCGGGCGCCGCCAGGTCTGAGGAGAGCACCGGCCCGCCGGCCCGCAGGCGGCTGACCAGCACGCGCCCCTGGGCGCCCGCGATGTTGTTGAGAGCGCCCGGAGGAGCCGCGGACTTCGGCCAATCGGTGACGGCGAGGTTCTCCGGTCCGAGTTTCGTTCCGACCTGCAGGTCTTTGGAGGCGATCACGACCTTGGTCACGGGCACGGTCGGCTGGGGTCTCGCCGAAGCGCCCCGGGCTGTCATCCAGCGGTTGGCGAGCACCACGGCGAGGAGACCTGAAGCCAAGGCCAGGAGGAGAGCCAATAGCGCGCCGTATCTCTTCACGTCGATCTCCTATCGGCATCGGGCGGCACTCACAGCGCCTCCCCCCATTGGACGTGAGCGAAGTAACCGAAGGCGATGGCCGCCGCGTAGGGGAAGCGTAGCTTCTCCGAGGAAGTGGGAGTGAGGCACGCTGCCTGGCCGGTGGCCGTGAAGGCGCGAAGCGCGACGCCCCACTCGCGGGACTTCCCCTTCAGACCACGGGCGAATAGATGGTGGAGGAGGGACAACGCCCCCCCGAAGAGAGCGGTATAGATGAAGACCTGGAGGATCGGTTTGGCCCCGAGGAGCGCCCCGAGTGCACCGAACGTCTTCACGTCCCCGCCTCCCATGCCGCCCATCAGGTACGGGAGGAGCAGGAGCCCGAGTCCCGCGGCACAGCCGAGGAGCGCGGCCAGGAGGCCGGGAGGTCCCTCCGTCCAGGCGTTCAGGACGACGCCCGCAGCGAAGAGCGACACGGTGAGAGCGTTCGGGATGCGCGAGGAAAGAGTGTCCGTCACGCACGCGAACGCAAAGAAGCCGGAGGCAAGAACGACCTTCGGCTCGAACGGGTGGCTGGCGAGAAGGAAGAGGGAGGCGACCGAGCCGATGAGGCCCGCAGCGTAGCGCGGGATATCCTTGTTCACGGTGTCTCCCCCTTCGCCTGTCATTAGAGGGCGTCGCGTACGGGGATGAAGATGTTGTCTCTGAGGTTCGTGCCGAGTGTCGTGACCACCGCAATCGAGACCACCGCAATCAGCGCGAGCATGAGCCCGTACTCGACCATCGTGGCGCCTTCTTCGTCCCGAACCAGAGCCTTGATCTTCTGAGATAGAGCCTTCATGTTTCCTTCCTTTCGATGAAGAGTGAGCATTGGGGTTCCCTGAGGCGAAATGAGACTTTCTCTCGTCAGCGCACCCCCTTTCCTGCCGTAGCGGCACCGAAAGACCCCCAGGCGTCACCATCCTTGTGCCAGTCGCTCCTTGATCCAGGGCCCCCACGAGCATTAGAGCCGCTGCCCTCGGCGGACCGGCGGGACATGCGTGGCCGGCGGGCCATCCGCCTGCGCCTTGTCGTCTGCGGTGCCTCGGCGCTCACTTGCCTCATCTGGTATCCGTCCTCGAATACAACGGCTATTCCGCCCGCTTCCGCCCGTATGACGGAACCGTTGAGATCCACGCGCGCCGCTCCAGCCAAAGGAAACCTCTCCGCGTCCCTGACCGAGATGGTCAGTTGAATCTTCACGCCGAGTCCCACTGGAAACCTGACCCGGGTCTGAAGATAGGCACCAGAACTAGAGACGTCCCTCGTGGTCGTGGAGAAGGTTTCGTAGCCAGGCCAGAGGGCTTCCGTCGTGATGCGCGCGGGAAGATCGATGGGAAACCGCTCGTGCCGCCGTCTTTCCTCGAACTCCATCTCTCTCCTCATGGATCGCCACCGCTTGCGTGCAAGCCTTCAACCGAGCTCGTCACGTAAGTGATAGCTTGCGTCCGGGCGAACAGGAATCATGCTGCGGCATGGTTTACGGTCGTATTCGAGTGCCAAGAAGGAAGGGCGGGCGTCGTTAGAAGGAACTACGCGGACGTACTACTTTTTTCGGACGCAGTAGTAGTGGGGAGGGCGAAGACCGGCCGTGTGCCGCGCGCACTCTGAGGAAGGAGTGAGGGGGCCAGATCATCCTGGAAATGCCCATTACACTAGATTCCGGACGAGCACGAGCTAGAGGTTTCTCGCGGCCCAGAGTGCGGCCTCGAGCCGGTTGGAGGCGCCGATCTTCCGGAAGATCCGATAGATGTGCGTTTTGACGGTGTGGCTGCTTATGCAGAGTCGGACGGCGACGTCCTCGTTGGATCCTCCCGCCGCGACGGTAGCGAGGACCTCCATCTCCCGCTTCGTCAAGCCCGACCCCGGATCTCCCCGGCCATAGTGGTCCCCTCGGTGCCCGTTGATCAGGCACTCGGCCATGGCTTTGTGCGACATCCAAAGCTCGCCCTCGAACAAGGCCCCAATCCCCCTGCGGAGGGTCTCGGGTTCGTCCTCCCTGTAGAAGAAGCCTCGGATCCCAAGGGGAATTGTCTCGCGCTCGATGTCCTTTCCAGGTGGCACGTTGAAAATGGCGAGAATCTGATCGGGACCAGATTCGAATCTTCCTTCAGGAGAGAGTTGTTGCCGAACGTGCTGTCCGTTCAGCCCGGGACAGTCGCGCAAGACCAGATTCTGCTTGGAACCTGAGCGTTTCAGCTCCCCGGCCTCCGAGGAGGTGAGTGCCATGCAGGGAAGACCCACTTCTTCGCGGACGTACTCCGCCATCAAGCGGTTCTGGATCTTCCGGGGCCCAACGATGAAGACCTGTTTACCGTTTGTCGCCATCATTCAACCCTCTGCATCAGAGATAGTTGCACGGCGGACCCGGTGGGCACCGGATGGGGTCCGGGAGCCCCGGAGCTGAGGAAGACCGCCCGCCGCGTGACGTAAAAGGGCGAGGTGCGCCGAGGGAAGCAACGAGAGCGGCTGGGAGGGGGTCGGAGTGAGACTTCGCGAGGGACTGCGGAAGAGTTCGCGGCCGGCGGCCTGGCGCGGACACCCTGTGCGCTCGAAGAGCGCCGGTGAACGAAGGCGTTGGGCGGGGCGCTCGCACCTCTTTGCTCCGGAACCGAGTCACCCAGGATGAAGCTCGCGGCATGAGCTTCCCCTCAACTCTGCTCCCATGCCGGACGCGTCCGTCGCCCAATCGGGAGTGATGTCCTCCCTCCTTGGTCGTTATGGCCGCCTGCCATGCACATGTCGGGCCTGAAACGCTGCGGCAGGAAGGGTTTGAGAAAAACCTCTCGCTATCCCTTGCTCAACTCGGGCGAGGGAGGGGCCAAAACAGCCCGGCTCTGACGAGGCAACTGTGTAATAGACTTCCACTTATGGGCAGCCTGCACCCCAACGTTGGTAGTTTATGGGAATTCTGCACCCCATCCTTGGCAGGCGAGCCTCCATGATTCATGAGGGGCGTCCTGGAGCGGTTCGGAAGAGCCGGGGACTGGCGCCAGAGCGGGAGGGATGGGCTGCCGGCGCCTCTTCCGGAAGCTGCCGACCCGGCGGTGCCGAGCCGTCCAAGTTCGCCGACGTCTCTGGCGGCCGAGGTCGAGACAGGTGGTTTCAGCATGCTTGGCCCGACTATTGCTTAGTAACAATCGTAGACCGAGAGGAATTAGAGTTGCGTGGTGCATTCGATAGGGAGGAACTTGGGCCGGAGAGCCGGTAAGGCCCATCGATAGAATCGCACGTCCGGCACCGATATGTGTGGCACCTCGCGAAGGGACCGAGAAGCCGCTTGGCTTTGAAGCGGAAGGAGGAGCGGGGCATGAGCACACGATCGACACGGAACATCGGAGGATTCTCGCTGGGCGTCATCCTGATCGCAGGGGCTGATCTGTTCTGCGCCGCCCCGGAGAGCCATGCTCTGTCGTTCGCCAGCGAGGTGGCCCAGAGCGGCTTTTCGGATGTGATCGGAAAGGCGGGGTATCCGAACGGCGTGCCCGCGCCCCTGACGGGCGAGTCCCCGTACGACTTCAGCGGGCAACCCTACGGAGCTCTCACCGAGATTGACCGACTTTCGGTCGGGCTGACGCTCTGGGACGGCGACAGCGCCTGGGATGAAGTTGCCGGCCGCGGGGAAGACGACTGGAACGATCTCTACCTGGGCCTCGACGGGATCGACACGGGCATTGCCCTGAACGGCTTCCGAAACCAGTACCAGGACACGCTGACCGTTACCGGCGTGCCCGAGCCGGCCGTGGCGCAGCAGATCTTGGATGCGCTCGGGACGGACGGCCTGCTCGTCGGTACGATCATCGACCGAGACCCCTACGGATACTTCGCTGGGATTCTGACGGGGAACAGGATTCAGCTCTCCTCAGCCTTCCCGACGCGTCTGGAGATCTATCAGCAAGATCCCGCTCCCGTACCCGAACCGGCCGCTGCCGCTTTGCTGGGGGTAATGCTGGCTGGAATGGCAGTGCTCCGGGCTCGAGGCCGTGGGACTGGAGCTTCGGGAGGGAGCTGACATGGCCGAATCCTGGACCGCGATCGACGGCGCCGCTCGGGCACTTTCGGTGGCTTCGCACGCCGCCGGGGGCTCTGTCACCGTCGACGGCTCGACGGTGAAGTACCTCGCGTTTGGAGCGCCGCCCTCGCTGCGTCAGGCGCAGAAGCTGGAACGGCAAGGGAAAGTCATCTGGATCGAGGGGGAGGATTGGCCCAGGCCTCCGAACCCCGGGGTCGCGGTCGCGGTGCTCTGGACCGACGTCGAGTGTGCCGGCCGGCTTCTGAGGGCGCTGCGAAGGGATCCCTCCATGGCTCTCGTGCCGGTGCTCGTCTCGGAGTCGCTGGCGGGCCGCACTGAACTCGCCGGTCTGGCCGACGCCGCGGCTGACTTTGATGGAGAGGGTCCTTTCCCGGAAACCAGCTTTCAGCGGATCGAGGGGCTTAGAGCGGAAGTCGCGCGGCTGGCTCCTCTTTCCGGGGATCACACGGACGCCGAGCGGCGCGCGGTGCTGCTCCTCCGATACGTCCTGACCCGCCACGTCGAGAGCCTCGATCCCGTGCCTCAGGCGTATGCCTCGAAGGGCTATGAGATCCCCATCGCCTCGGCGCTCCTCGATACCGCATCCGGCGACGAAATCTCGGTACTCGCGGAGCTCGCGGGGCTCGGGCTCTTCAGAGGTCGCTTCAGGGATCGGGTGCACGTCTGCCCGTACTGCGACCGCGCCGCCATCAGTTTTCGTGAGGTGTGCGGTACCTGCCGGTCCGCCAACCTCGCGGTCGAGGAGACGGTACACCATTTCCGGTGCGGCCACGTCGCGCCGGAGCGCTCCTTCCGGCGGGGGGGGGACCTCGTCTGCCCCAAATGCTCCCGCCTGCTGCGGCACGTGGGAGTCGACTACGACCGCCCGAATCAGGTCGCCGTCTGCGAGCCGTGCGGTGCCCTCAACACGGATCCAGAGGTCGAGTGCCTCTGCTTTTCCTGCCGAAAGCTGTTCACTCCGGAGTTCTCGAAGAAGCAGGATATCCGCTCCTACAGCCTCACGCTGGACGGCGCTGCGGCGGCCGAGAAAGGTGCCTTGCCCGCGAGGAGTCTGGCGGAGTTGCTGCGGGAGGCGTTCCGCACCGTGACGCGGCAGACTTTCGAGGACCTCCTGCGGGTCGCTGCCAGCCTGAGGGCCCGCCATGGCCGGACGTACCAAGTCGTCCGGATTGCCGTCGAGAACTGCGAGGAGCTCGCTCGCGAGGCGGGCAGTGCGGATTGTATGGCGACGCTCCGCGCCTTCGTAGAACTCCTCAAAGGGATCCTCCGCGAAACCGACGTGATCCTTACCGAAGGCGAAGCGGTGTTCCGGGTCCTCTTTCTGGAGACCGAGCGCGAAGGCGTGGAGCGGGCGCTGGAGCGAGTCACCCGCGCTGTGTCCGAGCGGGTCACTCCGCCCCTTCGGCTCAGGGCCGAGTGGGTCCAGACGGGCTCGTGATCCCCCTGGCCGAAAGCTTCGAGAATCTCCTGGATTTCCTCACGGGCGCAGGGCTCCACCGGGCGATCCGTCTCTTCTGGCACTTCTTCTTTCTCGATTTCCCGCGATATATCCTGACCGACGCAGTGCTTTTGATCACGGCCCTCCTGTGGGGCAAGGAAAGACGTAGGGAACGGGTTCTCCCGTCCCCGGGAACGCCGCTGGTAACCGTGATCATGCCGGTCCTCAACGAACAGTACACGCTGTTTCGGTCGATTCAGTCCCTCCATGACCAGACGTACCGTCCGATAGAAATCGTTCTGATCGACGACGGCTCCAGCGACGCGACTCCCGCGGTTTGCCGGGACCTGGCGAGACGCTTTCAAAACCGCCGGCCCTTTCGGATGCCGGAGAGATCCGGCAAGGCCGCCGGTCTCAAACTCGGGGTGCACTACGCGCGGGGGGACATTATCTGCTTCGTGGACGGAGACACCACCTTCGACCGAGACGCCATCGCCGAACTCGTGGCTCCCTTTTCCGACCC
Organism: Deltaproteobacteria bacterium; assembly: GCA_016218905.1. The sequence goes on along the minus strand of JACRCS010000279.1, from coordinate 21,271 downwards.
GGGCGTGGGGTGCGTTTCGGGCAACGTACGGGTGAGAAACCCGCGAGACAACCTTCTGACCGAGATCCAGAACCTGGAGTACGGGTTGACCATCGCCGTGGGGCGGAGGATTCGTTCGCGATTGGGGATCCTCTCGATCGTCTCCGGCGCCTTCGGCGCCTTTCGGCGCGAGATCGTCGAGGCCGCCGGGGGGCATGATCCGGGGCCGGGGAACGATTCGGATCTCACGATCAAGTTCCGAAAGCTGGGTTACCGGATCGCGTTCGCGCCCAAGGCCGTCTGCATGACGGACGTGCCGACGACCGTCGGAGCCCTCGTCCGGCAGCGCCGCCGCTGGTCCAGGAATCTCATCCGGAACCGGGTGTTCAAACACGGCAATCTGTTTCATCCGCACTATCGCACCTTCGACTGGCTGAATGCCCTGGCGAACGCGGACGGCTTGTTTTTTCATGTGTTCCTCGCATTTACGTCGCTTCTCTATCTCTTTGACCTCGCGCTTAACTTTCCGACGATGCTCCCCTTTCTCCTCTTCGTGAACTATCTCCTCTATTCTACGGCAGACCTGTTCGAAACTCTCGTAATGATGTACTTCTCGGAGCGCCGCTCTATGGACTCGCTTTCACTCCTCTACTGGCCGTTGTTCAATTTGTATAAGAGGTCCATGAAACTGGTGCGTGTTTACGCGTACGTGGAGGAACTGTTGTTCAAACGCTCTCACGCGGATCCCTTTGCGCCGGCCAGAATACGCGGGGAGATCCCGCGTTGGTAGAGTTGCTGCTCAAACGCGTCGTGGGAGGGCTCGTGGTCCTCGCTGTCCTGGGCGGTCACGCGCGAGCTGCCGGAAGCCTGGAGGAGGCCCGAGCCATGCTTTCGGAGCGGGCGCCTGGAATCCTGGAGGCGAAAGCTCGGCTGCGCGCCGTGCAGGAGGAGACGGTCGCCGACGAGGCCGCGCCCGTGGAGCTCCACGGCTCCTATTTCTATTATCCGAACGCGAGGGTCGGGGGTGAGGAGCTGAGCCCTACGCTCCAGCGCGCGGATCTCTTCGTTCGATACCCGCTGGTCCGAGGGTACTTCAACCGAGAGCACGACAGGGCGATTCGGGTGGCCCGGGAAGCGGAGGCGGAAGCAGAGCTCGCACGTGTCGCAGGATCGGAAGAGAAGCGCCTCTCCGAGCTCTACGTGGAGGCGACTCGCGCCGCGAAACTGAGCTCGGTCATCGAATCGCTTCGCGAAGACACTGCGAGCCGGATTCAGTCACTTAGAAACCTATGGGAGCAAAAGCTTGTGCTCCTCGAAGAGGTGCTTTCCGAGGAGGCTTTCCGGGCCCGCCTGGACGCGGAAAAGTCCAAGGAACATCGCAGGGGGCAGGCGGCGCTGATCGGAATGAGGGAACTCCTCGGAGATCCCGAGTGGATACCTGTTCCGCTGAGTCTGGAGGACGTCTCCTTCCCAGTCGGTCTGCCGGCGCGGGGTCCTCTCCCTTCACCGTGGGAGAACCGCGCTCGGACGGAGAAGTTGCTGGCCCGGCCGGCTCTTCTGCCCGACGGGGCGCGCCTGGACCTCGAGGCCGGCTATGTCTGGGAGGAGGACGAATCTGCAGGCTTCCAGAGTGGGCCGCGGGTGGGGGTTCGGATGTCCATCCCGCTGGGAAGGGAGAGCGCGCGAGCCCGGGAGGCAAGTCACCGCGCCCTCACGGAGGCCTGGCTCGCGAGACACCGAGCCGAGGCGGCAAGAGCGAAGGAAGAGCAGAGCGACGTCTGGGAAGCTCTCGGAGACTTGCGCAGGGAAGGGGAGATCCTGTCCGTGGAAAGCCGGCGACTCGACGAGATCGTCCGCGTCCGAAGCCTTCGAGGGCAGAGGGACGATCTCTGGCCCGACAGGGCTTTCCTGCTGCTACGGCAATGGGACGTCTACTTTCGGGCCATGCTTTCTCGGGAACGGCTTTCCGTCGTCTCTTCGGGGGAAGGGGGCCCTGAGGCTCTCCGATTCAGCCCTCCGGCCCGGGCGAACCCCGCATTGAGGAAGAGCCCGCCCCGCGCCGTCTACGTGTGGGGAGGGGCGGAGGCCGTAGGGCAGCCTGAAGACTTCCTGCGGTTTTGCGAGGCGAAGGGAATCGAGCAGGCGCTCCTTTCGCCGGCCGGTAAGCCCATTGCGGTGCGAGACGAGAAGTGGCGTGCGCTACTCCTCGCTGCCAAGAATCGGGGCGTGAAACTGGCGCTGCTCCTCGGCGAGAACAAGTGGGTTGTCGCCGACCGGCGCGCGGGCCTCTATGCGCGCCTGAAGGAGCTGGAGGGGCTTCAAGCCGAGACCGAAGCGCCGTTTCAGACCCTCCACCTCGACGTCGAGCCTCACGCCCTCCCCGAGTGGGGCGACCACGCCGCGGCCCTGACCGAAAGCTACCTGTCGATGATAGAAGACGTCCGCACCCGGCTGTCGGGCTTCGCCAGAACCCTGCGTCTGGAAGTCTCCGTCCCGTCGTGGTTCTCCAAACATTTGGGTGGGGAGGGGCTGCGAAGGCTGGGAGCCGTTGTGGACCGGACCGTCGTAATGACCTACGGCACCAACCGGCCCGCGCGAATCGTGGCTGCGCTCGAGCCCTGGGCGGGACTCCCCAGCGTGGGGCTCGCCCTGCGAGCCGCGGATTTCGGGACGGAAGCAGAGCTGGAGCGTGTCGTTCGGGAGGTCTCCCTGAGAGAGCCGTGGATCCGGTCGCTAACTCTCCATGACCTCAAGGGCTGGAGAGAGCTAGCAGCCACGGAAGAGGAGGTGCCGCCGTGAGGTTGGGCAAGCTGCGCAGTCACATCAAGTCTCCGGCCGAGCGGGAACGTCGCCGCTTTTCCGTGGGGAAGATCCTGTACCTCGGGATCTTGTGCGCTGCCGTCCTGTTCGGCGCGCGCTTCGGACTCCGCAAGATCTGTTACGTGGAAGGGCCCGGCTTTCTCAGAGGCGAGCGGGTCGCGCTTCAATCCGTCGAGAGAGCCAGGATTCGCGCGTTCCACGCGGCCGAGCACCACGCTGTGAAGCAAGGACAGATACTCGTCTCCTTCGAGGGCGAAGAGCGCGCTCGGTACGTCGATCACACTGACGACGAGCTTCGATTGGCGGGGGAGGTCGCTCGGCTCCGGAGCCGTCGCGCGGACGAGGTCCGGCGGCAGAGGGAGCGGATAGCAGAACGGCTGCGCGATCTCGAAAGGGACCATCTCCGCCTGCAGGGGCAAGTGGCGAGCCTGGAAGCGGAGATCGAGGAAGCGGGCAAGGTCCGAGCCGCCAGGGAAGAAGAGACGGCTCGATGGAAGCGGCTCTACGAACTAGAGGCGATCACACTGCCTGAGTACCTCCGTCACGTCGCTCCCCCTGAGGCAGGAGAGGCTCCTCGGCGGGCTCGGATGGAAGCGCTGAAGCGGGAAGATGCCGAGATCGCCCGGCAGCTCGCCGCGCACCGCGCGGATCTCGACCGGGCACGACCGGATCAGGAGACGGAAGATTACCTTCGTTGGGCTCAGATGCGCGCTGGCGCGGCGGCGCGCCCGGTTCCAGAGAGCACGGCGGCTCTGCCGCCCCTTCTGGCGCCCCGGGACGGGGTCCTCGCGATCCTTTATCGGAAACCGGGGGAGGTGGTGCTGCCGGGCGAGAGCGTCGGAGAGCTCCTGGATGCGCGGAACGTTTACGTCGAGGCCTACTTCGGTTCCTCTGCGGCCAAAGAAGTTCTCCCGGGGCGGTCTGTGAGCGTCGAGTTTCCGAGCGGCGGAACCGCACAAGGAGTGATCGAGGCGATCGATCCCGTGGTTACGACCAATCCGGAAGAGTACCAGAAGCGCTACGAGCCGCTGCAAAGGAGCGTCCGGGCTCGCATCCGCCTCAGAGAGTCAGTGCGCGAGACTCGGGTGCTGGACGTCAAAGTGCGCGTGCTCCTCCGGCGAGGATGGCTTCTCTGAAGCGGCCTCCTTTCTCCACGTCCACCCGTGGATTTCAGGACCTCCGCACACGACCGGTGAGGCTAGTGTCCATCCGGAAAGTGCCTTTCCGGATGGACAGCTGTTAGCTGTTGGCTATTAGTCGTTAAGAGAACGAAGCAATTATGGGCGCATCTACTGAGAGCTAACGCCTAATTGCTAATGACGCTCGTCCGGAAAGGGACTTTTCAGGACGAGCACGAGGCTAGTACAGGAAAGGAAAGAGCCGCCAACGGACCCGGCTCCGATACTCGAGGTACGCCGGATCGGCAGACAGATGTTCCTCCTCGAGATGCAGCCGGACGATGAGCAGGATGGATACGAGGAGCCAGATGGCGACATTTCGTAAGGAGAGGTTTCCCGCTACGTAGGAGGTATGGAGAAGGAAGTAGCTCGCGTAGATAGGGTGGCGCACCCAGCGATAAAGACCGCCCGTCTTGATTTTTCTCAGCGCCGGCACGATCGCGAAGCTGCGGTTTAGCGAAAGTAATCCCGCCATCTGCATCGCGGTGCCGACGGCCACGCCCCAATCCGCACCGGGAAACATAGAAAGAGAGGTCGGGCGAAGTCCGAGAGGGAGATACGCGCCCACCGCTGCGATGAGCCAGACGACGGGACTTCTCGCGTAATCTTTCGGGGGCGTTCGGAAAACGAAGAGGGCGGCGAGGACGGCCTCGGAGACCACGAGAAACAAGAGCTGGACCTTGCCGGTCTTCGAGAACGCCGCGATGTGAGCGGCCGCGAAGATGACGTAGAGCGAGCCCATGGACACGGCCGTCACGAAATGGACGAGGCGGGAAGCGAAGAAGAGTTGCGCTCGAGCCATGCTCGATCCTGCGGCGGAGCGGTCCTTGATCCAGCGTCAGAAGCATGATGGCACCGCACCCTGACGAGCGATAGGGAAAGTTTCGTCCGCTTTTGAATCGCCGCAACTGGTTTCCAGAATCCACCGCCAACGACGATGGCCGGGATCCTCCGACTCCGGGAACGCAATGCCGGGATTCAAACGTTGCCCGTTCTCCGCTCGGGTTTCCGACGTGGGACTCCGGGGCATCGGGTGGGCGTTTCTAGGGCGTTGGTGCGGCCACGTTGCCTACGCTGGAGGACCCCGGCCACCGTCGTCCGAGAATGAGGCGGTGGATTCTGGGTTTCCCCTCGGGTTGAATTGCCCGGGGGCGTGTGCTAACGTCCGGTCCCCTTGAGCCTTTTTCGCGCCGGGAGGGCGTTTCCGGGCGCTCGGAGAGGAGCGGAAGATGGAAGCCAGGTACCACCCCCAGGCCGTCGAGGAGAAGTGGCAGCGGCGCTGGTCCGAGGAGAAGACGTTCGCGGCCCGCGAAGGGGATGCGAAGCCGAAGTACTACGTCCTGGAGATGTTCCCTTACCCGTCCGGGCGCATCCACATGGGCCACGTCCGCAACTACACCATCGGCGACGTGGTGGCCCGGTACAAGCGGATGAGGGGCTTCGAGGTCCTCCACCCCATGGGCTGGGACGCCTTCGGCATGCCCGCGGAGAACGCGGCCATCCAGCACGGCATCCACCCGGCCCGATGGACCCGGCAGAACATCGAGTACATGCGCGGGCAGCTTCGCCGGATGGGGTTCTCGTACGACTGGGACCGGGAGCTCGCCACCTGCGACCCCTCCTACTATCGTTGGGAGCAGTGGCTCTTCCTCCGGATGCTGGAGAAGGGGCTCGCGGTCCGAAAGAAGACCCGGGTGAACTGGTGCGACAGCTGCGAGACCGTGCTCGCCAACGAGCAGGTGGAGCAGGGCTGCTGCTGGCGGTGCAGCAACGCGGTGCGGGAGAAGGAGCTCTTCGGCTGGTTCTTCCGGATCACCGAGTACGCCGACGAGCTCCTGGAGTGGACGGAGAAGCTCCCCGGCTGGCCGCCCCAGGTGCTTACGATGCAGCGCAATTGGATCGGGAAGTCGTACGGCGCGGGGGTGGAGTTCCCGCTGGAGGGCCGGGAGGACGCCCTGAGGATCTTCACGACGCGACCCGACACCCTCTACGGCGTTACGTTCATGAGCCTCGCCCCCGAGCACCCGATGATTCCCGAGCTGATCGACGGGAAGTCGCAGGAGGCGGAGGTGCGCGCCTTCATCGAGCGCGTGAAGCGCGAAGACAAGGCGAAGCGGGTTGCCGAGGAGTACGAGAAGGCCGGGCGCTTCACGGGCGCCTACGCCCGCCACCCCCTCACCGGAGCCAGGGTCCCCATCTACGTGGCGAACTTCGTCCTCATGGAGTACGGGACCGGTGCCGTCATGGCGGTGCCGGCCCACGACCAGCGCGACTTCGACTTCGCCCGGAAGTACGGGATCGCGGTGCAGGTGGTGATCCAGCCCAAGGGCGAGCCGCTCGACGCCGACGCGATGACCGAGGCGTACGAGGGGGAGGGCGTCCTCGTGAACTCGGGCTCCTTCACGGGGCTCGCCAACCTGGACGCCATGGGGGCGATCGCCGATCGGCTGAGCGAGATCGGCCGCGGCCAAAAGGCCGTGACCTACCGGCTGCGGGACTGGGGGATCTCGCGCCAGCGGTACTGGGGCGCACCGATCCCCGTGGTCCACTGCGAGGCTTGCGGCATCGTGCCCGTCCCGGAGAGCGAGCTGCCGGTCGTCCTCCCGGAAGACGTCGACTTTCCCGAGGGGCGGGTGCTGCCGCTGGCGGAGATCCCCTCCTTCCACGAGACGTCCTGCCCCGGGTGCGGCCGGCCGGCGAGGCGGGAGACCGACACGATGGACACCTTCGTCGAGAGCTCCTGGTACTTCGCCCGCTACGCGTGCCCGGACTTCCATGAGGGCATGCTCGACCGCCGGGCCGAGCACTGGATGCCGGTCGACCAGTACATCGGCGGGATCGAGCACGCGGTCCTCCACCTCCTCTATTCGCGCTTCTACACGCGCGTCCTGCGGGACCTGGGAGTCGCGAACGTGACCGAGCCGTTTACGAACCTCCTGACTCAGGGCATGGTCTGCATGGAGACCCAGCGCTGCCCGGAGCACGGGTGGCTCTTCCCGGAGGACGTCTCCGAGGGCCGGTGCACCCAGTGCGGGCGCGAGGTCGACCGCGGCCGCACCGAGAAGATGAGCAAGTCCAAGAAGAACCTCGTGGACCCCGAGCGCCTGATCGCCCGGTACGGCGCGGACACGGCGCGTCTCTTCAGCCTCTTCGCGGCGCCCCCGGAGAAGGACCTCGAGTGGAACGACGAGGGCGTCGAGGGAGCCTACCGGTTCCTGCGGCGGATCTGGAAGCTCGTGGCCGACAACGCGGAATGGCTCGCGGAGACCCGCCCGTGGTCGGGAGGGGAGCTGACGCCCGGTCAGAAGAAGCTGCGGGGAAAGGTCCACGAGACGATCGTCCGGGTGACCGACAACATCGAGGATCGGTTCCACTTCAACACGGCGATCGCCGCGGCGATGGAGCTCGTGAACGAGATGGGCCCCTTCGCGCCGGCGACCGAGGCCGACCGGGCCGTCTTCCGCGAGGCGGTGGAGGCGCTCCTGAAGCTCCTCTCGCCCATGGTCCCCCACGCGGCCGAGGAGCTCTGGGAGGGGCTCGGCAATGCGCCGCGGCTCTCCGACGAGCCGTGGCCGGAGGCGGACCCCTCCGCGCTCATCCGGGAGGCGATCACGGTCGTGGTGCAGGTGAACGGGAAGGTCCGAGGCCGGCTGGAGGTCCCGCCCGAAGCGTCCCAGGAGCAGGTGAAGGACCGGGCTCTCGAGGACGAGAACGTGCGCCGGTTCCTCGAGGGGAAGGAGCTCGTGAAGGCCGTCTACGTCCCGGGCCGCCTCCTCAGCCTCGTTGTCCGCTGAGGCCCGGGCCGCGACCATGGCGGTCTTCGCCCGCCGAGCCGCCGCCCTTGTCTTCGTCCTCCTGGCGGGGTGCGGGTACCACCTGGTGGGGACCCGCTCCGCCGCGGAGCTCCAGGGGCTCTGGGTGGGGCCGGTGGAGGACGGGAGCGATCAGCCGCTCCTCGGCGCCCGCCTGAGGGCGTCTCTCGCGAAGGAAGCGGTCGATCACGCGGGGGAGGGGCTCGCGGCCCGAGCGACCGCGCGGGGGCTCCTGACGGTCCGCATCGCTTCCGTCACCGAGACCGCCGTTGCGTTCGCGGCGCCGGACCGGCCGCGGCAGTACCTCCTACACGCCGAGGTGGAGGCGACGCTCGCCCGCCCGGACGGGCGCATCCTCTGGAAGAGCATGAAGATCCGGGGCGATCGGGAGTTCGTGTCGGGCCTGACGGTGGAGGCCACCCAGCGGGCCAAGGAGATCGCCCTCGATCGGCTCGTGGACGATCTCTCGCGGGAGATCCTGCGCCGCGTCGCCCTGACCCTGGATCGGGACCCGCAAAGATGAGCTCGGCCGCTCCGGTCGTCTACATCTACGGCGACGAGACCTTCCTCGTCGACCGCGCCCTTCGGGCCATCGAGGCGGAGGTGCTCGCCGGCGGCGCGTCGGACTTCAACCGGGAGCTCTTCGAAGCGCCGGAAGCCCCGGTATCCAAGGTCGTGGCTGCCGCCAAGACCCTTCCGTTCCTCGGGGGCCGGCGGCTCGTGCTCGTCCGCAACGCCCACCTCTGGTCGGCCGAGGCGTGGCAGCCTCTCCTCCCGTACCTCGAGTCCCCGAACCCATCCACCTGCCTCGTGCTCGTGGCCGCCGAGCTCGACCGGCGCACGCGCCACGGCAAAGCCCTCGAGAAGCTCGCGCGGGTGGTGGAGTGTCGCCATCCCGCCGACCGGGAGCTCGCCAGGTGGGCGTCGGACCTGCTGAAGGAAGCGGGGATCGAGGCCTCCCGGGACGTCGCCCAGACCCTGGCGCTGCGGGTGGGTACGGACCTCCAACTCTTGTCGCGGGAGATCGAAAAGCTGCGCGCTTTCGCAGGCGAGCGGGGGCGGGTCTCGGCGGAGGACGTGGAGAAGCTCGTCTCCGAATCCCGGGGGACGACCGTCTTCGCCCTCTGCGACGCGCTCGGCAGGCGGGAGCTCGCCCCGGCGGCCCGCACGCTGCGGCGCCTCACGGAGCTCGGCGAGCCCGCCGTTCGGCTCCTCTACATGATCGTCCGCCACTTCCGCTCCCTGTGGATCGGCCGGGAGCTCCTCCGCAAGCACGGGGGCCGGGTCGACGGCAGGAGCGCAGCTCCGGCCCTGGGAGTGCCGCCCTTCGTGGCGGAAAACCTGCTCCGGCAAGCCAAGGGGTGGAAGGAAGAGGAGCTCGAGGCCGCGTTCAAGGCGTTCCTGCGAGCGGATCTGGCGCTCAAGACCGGGTCCGGAAAGGAAGTGCTGGACAGGCTCGTCCTCGAGCTCTGCCGGCCGGCGCGGAAGGCGGACGGGAAAGACTGAAAAGGGGCCGGCGCCTTCCGCTCCGACCCCTTTCGTGCCTCTTCGCTGCGCCCGGCCAGGACCCGGCGCGGTACTCCCTCGACGACACCCGAAACGCCGGGTGCCCTGCGCCCCGGCAGCCGTTCGTCCCGCCGGGAGCTACTTCGTCACGGAGAGCGCCTCGACGTGCTTCGTGAGGCGCGAGATGTCTCGGGCGGCCTTGTTCTTGTGGATGATCCCCTTGGTGGCGGCCTTCTGGAGGTACGGCGCGGCCACGGCGAGGGCCTGCTTCGCCTGCTCGGAGTCGCCCTTGTCGACGGCCTCCCGGACAGCCTTGATCAGGTTGCGGAACCGGGTCCGGACGGCCTTATTGCGAAGGCGGGCCTTCTCGTCCCGGCGGATCTTCTTGATGGCGGACTTGTGGTGAGCCAAGGGTGCCTCCGTCGTGCGTTTTGTCGGTAAAGCCGGAAAAGGTGAACTTTTAGCAGCCTGGGGAGCGTGCGTCAATGAATTTGAGGAGCAGGTGTTAGCGGTTAGGAGATAAGGCCCCGGACAGGCGTGGGAGGGGGGCTAAGAGCTCGTCGCGAAGCGACGAACGGCACTCCTCCGTCCGATCCGACCAGCTTCCGGAACACGGCGGGCCGGCGCAGAAGAGGAACCGCTGGACCTCCCCCTCGGCGCCGAGCTGAACGACGCTCGCGGAGGAGGTGCCGAAGCGGTCGCCGTCCTTGGGGTGAACACAGAGGGAGGTGGTCTCCGGAGCCGCCGGCTCGTGGTCGGAGAGAAAGGCGGCGAGGTCTTGCAGCGAGGGCGGCTCGCCTTCTCCCAGGGCGGCCATCCGCCGGCGGGAACGGGCCGCCTTGGCGTCGCCCGGGTCTCCGAACGGCGCATTGGTGATCACGTGGGTTCCGGCGCCGAGCCGGTGGCGGGCGAAACCTCGAGGGCTGGAGTCGACGACGTACGCCTCATCGGGGTCGGCGAGGAGGAGCGTGAAGGCCTTGCACCGGGGAGCCGCCTCGGCGGCGAAGCGGGCCGCCTCCCGGGCCGTCTTCCTCCGGAGGACCTCGGCCACGAAAAACCCGCGGGAGCAGAGGGATTGACCGCTCCCGAGCGTTCCGAAGTGGTTGGCGAGGCTCACCAGGAGCCCCGACGCGCCGAGGCCCAGCCAGGTCCCGCCGGCCGAGCCGTCCCGCGGACCGAAGACCGGAGGGTCCGACGAGAGCCGAGCGGGCTCCCGCCAGGAGCGGTCCAGGTTCTCGTCGCGGTTGGCCGCGAAAAGCACGGGAGCCGAGGGGAAGACGCGGTAGAAGAGGTGGAGCGTGCACATGCGGGTTGTCGGTTGTCAGTTGTCGGTTGTCGGTTTTGGGGAGCCGCGGGTCCACAGCGCCCACGAAGTCCACTGAGTCCAGGAAGTCCACCCCACGCGCAGAATCGCGGCCCATTCTACTGGGCCGCCCCGCCTCGGTCCATTGCCGAAAACCGACAACCGACCGTGGCCGCTACACGGCCACGGTCTCGAACACCGGCGGGTCCTGGATGTGGCGTTTCACAGTGCAGCCCTCCACAGCCCTCACGATCGCCTCCCGGTACTTCTCCGGAAAAGCCGGCGGCAGTTTCACCTCGATTCGGACCCTCGACACCCTCTTCGTCTCCGGGTTCCGCTCGAAGTCGAGGCCCACCTTCAGCCCGGAGGTGTCGATCTGCCGCTCCCGGCAGAACCGGAGGGCGAAGAACCCGGCGCAGGTGCCGACGGAGGAGAGGAACACGTCGAAGGGAGAAGGCGCGCTGCCTCCGCCTCCGGACGCCGGGGCCTGGTCCGTATGTACCGTGAAGCCCTTGTAGTGCGCGTCCACCGCGAGTCCACCGGGAAACGTGATCTCCATGTCCATTCGACGACTCCTCTGTAGTTTCTAGTTCAAGCAGCCACGGACGTGCACGTGATCGCTCCCGGGCATCCCTGCCTGATCTCTCCCGGGCCTCCTGCCCTCCGCGATCCGAGCTCCTCCTGAGCTCGTACGCGATCCGATCTCTTCCTGAGCTCGACCTGAACGGACGTCCACGGACTTGGTTGGATGCAGGGCATCCGGCTGCCGTCACAGGGTTCCGGCGCCAGCCCGATTCCTCCTGATCATGCCTGGCATTCTTGTTGAAACCAACTAGACCCTGTGGTACCTATCACCGCTTCCCTATCTCACACGCCTCCCGACTGCCCCTGAGGTGCTCCCCCGATACGGAGGAGTCAGGGCGCGGGACGACGGAGGCGGCGGCCCAACCACAAGGAGCAAGGCACATGTCCACGGTCAGCATGCGGGAAATGTTGGAGTCCGGCGTCCACTTCGGCCACCAGACCCACCGTTGGAACCCCAAGATGAAGCGCTACATCTTCACCGAGCGCAACGGGGTCCATATCATCGACCTTTCCCAGACGGTGAAGCTCTTCCGGCAGGCCTACGAGCACGTCCGCGACGTCTCCAGCCAGGGCGGGCGCGTGCTCTTCGTCGGCACGAAGCGCCAGGCGGCGGACATCGTCGAGGAAGAGGCCCGGCGCGCAGGCGAGTTCTTCGTCAACCACCGCTGGCTCGGCGGCACCCTCACGAACTTCCAGACCATCAAGCGCAGCGTCGAGCGGTTCCGCGACGTCGAGCGGATGTTCTCCGACGGCACGATCGAGCTCCTCCCCAAGAAGGAGGGCCTGAAGCTCGCGCGCGAGAAGGAGAAGCTCGAGCGGAGCCTCGGCGGCATCAAAGAGATGAAGGGCCTTCCGAAGGTCGTCTTCATCATCGACCCCGCCCGGGAAGACATCGCGGTGCGCGAGGCGAACCGGCTCGGGATCCCCATCGTGGCGATCGCCGACACCAACTGCGACCCCGACCGCATCGACTTCCCGATCCCCGGCAACGACGACGCGATCCGGGCGATCAAGCTCTTCACGGCGAAGATGGCCGACGCCGTCCTCGAGGGCAAGTCCGAGCAGCAGCAGTCCTTCCAGGAAGAGAAGGCCGAGGAGCCGGTCGTCGGCCCCGAGACCTACGCCGTCGAAGAGTTCGAGGGCGAGAGCGAGAGCGAATAGGACCGGCCTCTTCCGGCAGGTATTCGATAACGAGGGATTCGGGGCCGCGGCCTCGGGAGGAGTCTATTTATGGCGATCGGCGCAGGCAGCGTGAAGGAGCTTCGGGAACGGACCGGAGCGGGAATGATGGATTGCAAGAAGGCCCTGGAGGAGACCGGCGGCGACTTCGAGAAGGCGATCGAGCACCTCCGGAAGAAGGGGCTCGCCGACGCGGCCAAGAAGGCGAGCCGCATCGCGTCCGAGGGCCTCGTCCACGCCTACATCCACGGCGGCGGCCGGATCGGTGTGCTCCTGGAGGTCAACTGCGAGACGGACTTCGTCGCGCGGACCGACAAGTTCAAGGAGTTCGTCAACAACGTGGCGCTCCATGTCGCAGCCTCGAATCCGCGCTGGCTCGACCGCGAGGGCGTCCCCGGCGAGGATCTGGAGAAGGAGAAGCGCTTCCTCACCGAGCAGGCCGCTGAGTCGGGCAAGCCCGCCCAGGTGATCGAGAAGATGGTCCAGGGCCGCGTCGAGAAGTTCCTCAAGGAGAACTGCCTCGTGGACCAGCCCTACGTCAAGAACCCCGACGTCACGGTGGGCGACTACGTCAAGCAGATGACCGCCGAGATCAAGGAGAACATCCGGGTCCGGAGGTTCGTGCGGTTCCAGCTGGGCGAGGGCCTGGAGAAGCGTTCGGGCGACTTCGCGGCCGAGGTCGCGGCCCAGATGAAGGGGGCGTGATGCCCCAAGCCGCTTATCAGCGGGTTCTGCTGAAGCTCTCGGGCGAGGCCCTCATGGGCGCCCGGGGCTACGGCATCGATCCGGAGGTGGTGGACCGGATCGCCGGGGAGCTCGTCGACGCCCACGGGCTCGGAGTCCAGGTGGCGCTCGTGATCGGCGGTGGGAACATCTTCCGAGGCCTGGGAGCGGCCGCCAAGGGCATGGAGCGCGCCGCCGCCGACTACATGGGCATGCTCGCGACGGTCATGAACAGCCTCGCCGTCCAGGACGCCCTGGAGCGCCGGGGCGTGCAGACGCGAGTCATGTCGGCGATCGCAATGCAGCAGATCTCCGAGACCTACATCCGCAGGCGGGCGATCCGGCACCTGGAGAAGGGCCGGATGGTCATCTTCGCTGCCGGGACGGGCAATCCGTTCTTCAGCACGGACACGGCGGCGAGCCTGCGCGCCGTGGAGATCGGCGCCGAGATCATCCTCAAGGCCACCAAGGTCGACGGAGTCTACGACCGCGACCCGGCCGTGGACCCTTCCGCCCGGCGCTTCGACTCGGTCTCGTACCTCGAGGTGCTCCAGCGGGATCTGAAGGTCATGGACTCCACCGCAATCTCCCTCTGCCGCGACAATGCGCTCCCCATCGTCGTCTTCGATCTCACCCGACCGGGGAACATCGTGCGCGCGATCTGTGGAGAGAACATCGGTACGAAGGTAGGAGGTTAGATCATGGCGGGCAGTTCCGAAGCGGTCTTCGAAGACGCGAAACAGAACATGGAGAAGGCGCTCGAGGCCCTCCAGCGCAGCCTCGGCCGGGTGCGGACGGGCCGGGCGAGCCTCAGCCTCGTGGACGGGATCCGGGTGGACTACTACGGCACGCCCACGCCGCTCAACCAGGTGGCGAGCCTCTCGGTGCCCGAGCCCCGGGTGATCGCGATCCAGCCGTGGGACCGCTCCGCCATCCCCGCCATCGAGAAGGCCATCCTCCAGTCGGAGATGGACCTCAATCCCACCAACGACGGCACGGTCGTCCGCATCCCGATTCCGAAGCTGACCGAGGAGCGGCGCAAGGACCTCGTGAAGGTCGTCAAGGGCATGGGCGAGGAGGCCAAAGTCGCCGTGCGCAACATCCGGCGGGACGCGAACACCCATCTCGACAAGCTCCAGAAGGACAAGACGATCGGGGAGGACGAGCTTCGGAAGTTCAAGGATGAGGCGCAGAAGCTCACGGACCGGTACGTCGCCAAGATCGACGAAATCCTGAAGAAGAAGGAAGTCGAGATCCTCGAGGTCTAAGCCTCGGGCCTCGCGCTTCGAAGTGGATGACTGAACCGAGCCCTCTCCCGCGGGAAGAGATTCCCAGGCATGTCGCAATCATCATGGACGGCAATGGTCGTTGGGCACGGCTGCGGCGCTGGAACCGCGTCCGCGGCCACCGGGAGGGGATCGAGTCCGTCCGCGCCGTGGTCCGGGCCTCCCGGAAGGCCGGCGTCCGCTACCTGACCCTGTACGCCTTCTCGGCCGAGAACTGGGGCCGCCCCTCCACGGAGGTGCGTGCCCTCATGGCGCTCCTGCGGCGTTTCCTCCGGACCGAAGTGCCCGAGCTCGAGCAGCAGGGAGTCCGCGTCCGCGCGATCGGCGAGCTCGGACGGCTCCCGCCCGATGCTCAGGAGGCCGTGGCGTGGGCCGAAGCGCGAACGAGCCACTGTAAAGGCCTCCAGCTCATCCTGGCTCTCTCCTACGGCGGCAGGGCCGAGCTCCTCCGGGCCGCGAGATCGCTCCTGGAGCAGGGCGTCAGGCCGGAGGAGCTCACCGAGGAGGTCTTCCGCAGCCGCCTCTACGCGCCCGACGTTCCCGATCCCGACCTCCTCATCCGGACCAGCGGCGAGCTGAGGATCTCCAACTTTCTCCTGTGGCAGCTCGCCTACACGGAGATCTACGTGACGGAGGTCCTCTGGCCCGACTTCCGGGAGGAGGAGTTCGGCCGCGCTCTGGCCGATTACGCTCGCCGGGAGCGGCGCTTCGGCCTGACCGCCGAGCAGGTTCGGGGAAGGGCCACCGCGTGAGCGCGCGGGTCAAGACGGCCCTCATCGCCCTGCCGGTCGTGCTGGCCGTCCTCTTCTTCGGGGGCCGGATCCTCTTCGGACTCGTGATCGCGGCCGTGGCCGTCCTCGGCGCGAGGGAGTACGCCGGGATCGCCGGCGGCGGGGGGAATGCGCTGGACGACGTCTTCGTGCCCCTCTGGGCGGGCGTCCTGGTCCTCGGTTTCCTGGCGCCGTCCACGGAGCTCCCCGGCGAGCTCCTCGCCCTCGGGAGCCTCGTATACCTGGCGGTCTGGATCATGGGAAAGGGGCCCGGAGAGGACACGCTCCGGCGGTGGGCCTCGACGCTCGGGGCCTGGGTGTTCGTGGGCCTCTTCCTCGGCCACCTGGTGTGGGTGCGCAGTCACGGCGTCGGTCCCGTGCTCTTCCTCTCGGTGCTCATCTGGACGGGCGACACGGCGGCGTACTACGTGGGCAGCGCCTTCGGGCGCCGGAAGCTGGCACCGGCCGTGAGCCCCGGGAAGACGGTCGAGGGGGCTGCGGCGAGCGTGGTCGCGAGCGCGCTGATGGCCTTCTTTCTGGCCCGAGTCCTCGAGCTCCCCCACGCGCCGGCCGCGAGCCTCTTCTTCGGCGTGGCGATCAACGTGGCCGCCCAGCTCGGCGATCTCGCCGAGTCGCTCCTCAAGCGGTGCGGCGGCGTGAAGGACTCGGGCGCCCTCTTCCCGGGCCACGGGGGCATGCTCGACCGCGTCGACGCGTTCCTCCTGGCCGGCCCTGTGTACGCCCTGTTCCTGCGCCTCTGAGAGGGAAGCGGTTCCGGTGAAGAGAATCTCCATCCTAGGTTCCACGGGCTCGATCGGTGAGAGCACCCTCTCGGTGGTCCTGCGTTTTCGCGACCGTTTTCGGGTCGAGGCCCTGGGGGGAGGGCGGCGAGTCGAGCGGCTGGCGGAGCAGGCCCGCCTGACCGGAGCCCGCCTCGTGGCCGTTCGGGGCGAGACCGAAGCCGCGAGGCTCAGGGAGCTCGTTCCGCCGGACGTGGAGGTCTGCTGGGGGACGGAGGGTCTCGTGCGCGTCGCCACGGCGAACGACGTGGACCTCGTCGTCTCGGCGATCGTCGGGGCCGTCGGGCTGGTGCCCACCTACGCGGCCCTGCTCGGGGGTCGGGACGTCGCGGTCGCCAACAAGGAGACGCTCGTCGTCGCGGGCAAGCTGGTGGTGGAGGCGGCGCGCAAGACCGGCGCGAAGCTCCTGCCCGTCGACAGCGAGCACTCGGCCCTCTTCCAGGCTCTCCAGGGACGGGCGCCCGAGGAGGTGAACCGACTCATCCTGACCGCCTCGGGCGGACCGTTCCGCGGCCGGGACGGCGCGAGCCTCGCGGCCGTGACACCGGCCGAGGCGCTCCTGCACCCCAACTGGTCCATGGGGCAGAAGATAACCGTCGACTCGGCGACCCTCATGAACAAGGGGCTCGAGGTCATCGAGGCCCACTGGCTCTTCGGGATCGAGCCGGAGCGGATCGACGTCGCCGTCCATCCCCAGAGCGTCGTCCACTCCAGGGTGGAGTTCGTGGACGGCTCGATCCTCGCGCAGCTCGGGGTCGCGGACATGCGCGGGCCCATCGCCTACGCCCTCAACTACCCGGACCGGCTCTCGATGCCGGACCTGCGACTCGACCTCTGGAAGCTATCGGCCCTGACGTTCGAACCGCCCGACGCCCGGGCCTTCCCGTGCCTCGAGCTCGCCTACGACGCGCTGCGGGCCGGAGGGACCGCGCCCGCCGTCCTCTCCGCCGCCAACGAAGTGGCGGTCGAGTCCTTCCTCGCCGGGGGAATCACCTTCCCGCAGATCCCCCAGGTGGTTCGGGAAGCGTTGGAGGCGCATCCCACGGTCCTTCTCGATTCGGTACAGACAGCTCTCCACGCGGACCGCTGGGCGCGGGACTTCGCGAGGAATTGGATCTCGGCCCGCGCCCAGGGACGGAGTTCATGATCGGCTTTCTCCACTTCGCGCTGCCCTTCGCGGTGCTCCTCGGCATCCTCGTCTTCGTGCACGAGTTCGGCCACTTCATCGTCGCGAAGCGGCTGGGAATCCGGGTTCTGAAGTTCTCCCTCGGCTTCGGCCCTACGCTCATCGGGTGGGTCCGCGGGGAGACCACCTACGTGATCTCCGCCATCCCCCTCGGAGGCTACGTCAAGCTTTACGGCGAGGACCCGGACGAGGCCCTCCCGGAGGAGGAGCGCGCACGGAGCTTCAGCGCGCGGCCGGTCCTCCACCGGATGGCGACCGTGATAGCCGGCCCGAGCATGAACTTCCTCCTCGCCATCGTCGTCTTCGGCGGGCTGAGCCTCGCCGGAACGCCGGTGCTCCAGGCCGTAGTGGGGCAGGTGAGCCCAGGGATGCCGGCCGCGGCCGCGGGGCTTCGCTCGGGGGACCGCATCCTGGAGGTCTCCGGGAACGCGGTCGACTCCTGGGAGAGCATGGCGGGCGCGATCGCCTCCTCGGGCGGCCGGGAGCTCACGCTCCGCGTGCGCCGGGGCACCGGAGAGTTCACGGTCCGGGTGACCCCCACCCGGCAGGCCGGCGGCCACGGCGGAGTAGAGGCCGAGAAGCCGGTTATCGGGATCTCGCCTTCGGGCGCCGCCGAGTTTCGGAAGAGCCCCGTCTGGATGGCGCCCTGGGTCGGCGTTCGGGAGACGGGCCACTGGACGTGGATGACCCTCGAGGTCCTCGGGAAGATGATCTCCGGCGAGGTGAGCCCCCGGACCCTCGGCGGTCCTATTGCCATCGCCCAGATGGCGGGAGAGACCGCGCAGGCCGGTCTCCTGAGCTTTCTGCTGCTGGTCGCCGTCCTCTCCGTCAACCTGGCCGTGCTCAATCTGCTGCCCATCCCGGTCCTGGACGGCGGGCACGCGTTCTTCTTTCTCTTCGAGGCCGTTCGCGGGAAACCCGTCAGCATCCGAAACCGCGAGGTCGCCCAGCAGGTGGGGCTCGTGGTGCTCCTCGGCCTGATGGCGTACGTGATGTACAACGACATCACGCGACTCGTCGCCGGATGAGGGCGGTCCTCGCCCTCGACACCGCCGGAGAGACCGCGGGCGCCGCGCTGGCTGTCGACGGGGTCCTCAAGGCGGAGGTCGTCGAGGCCTCGGCCTCCCGCCACTCTCAGCGCCTCTTCCGGCTGGTCGACGGCGTGCTGGAGGGCGCCGGGCTGAAGCCGCGCTCGCTCGGCTGCGTCGCCGTCTCCCGGGGTCCGGGCTCCTTCACGGGCCTGCGCGTGGGAGTCGCGACCGCCAAGGGAATCGCCTTCGCGCTCGGTCTCCCTGCTGTCGGCGTCTCCACGCTCGAAGCCCTTGCCCGCGGCGCCATGCCCTTCCCGGGGGTCATCGTGCCGCTCCTCGACGCCCGCAAACAGCAGGTCTACGCCGCCGCCTGGGACGGCCGGACCGGCGCCCGTCTCCTGCCCGAGGCCGCCCGCAACCCCGAACGCTTCGCCGCGGAGCTCGCGGGTCTCGCGGAGGCCGGCTCCTGCCTGCTCCTCGGCTCCGGCCTCAGCCCGTACGCCGACCGTTTTCGGGAGGCCCTCGGGGACCGCTTCCTCCCCGCGCCGCCCGCGCGCTGGCCCATCCCGCCCGGCCAGGTGGCACTCCTAGGCGACCGCGATTTCCTCGCCGGCAACGCCGTCGAGCCCGCCCGCCTCGTCCCCGTCTACCACCGTCTGAGCGAGGCGGAGGAGAGGAAGGGGGCACGAGCTGTTAGGCTTTAGGCGTTAGCCGTTAGGAGTGCTCCCTGACTGCAAGCGCCACCCTCGAGCGTCGGGCGCGACAAAAGTGCGAAATCGCCCAGCTCTTGCTCCTAAGGCTCTAACCGCTCCTCGGCCCGCGGCGCGTTGCTTTTTCGCACATTCTGTGGTCTTCTAGCCCGGTTTTTACCGCCCCGGCCGGGGCTTCCGGTCCATCACTCTTGGAGGGAGGAAGGCATGGCAGCGCAAATCATCAAAGGGGCGCCCATCGCGGAGGAGATCCGAGCCGAGCTGAAGAAGGAAGTGGACGCGCTCAAGGCGAAGGGCTTCACGCCCAAGCTCGCGGTCGTGCTCGTGGGCGATGATCCCGGCAGCGTCTGGTACGCCCGCAACAAGGTGAGCGTCGGCGAGAAGATGGGTGCGGTCGTCGAGGTGACGGAGCTCGCGAAGGACACGCCCGAGGCCGAAGTGGTCGCCCTCGTCCGGAAGCTCAACCAGGACCCGAACGTCCACGGCATCCTCGTCGAGCTCCCCCTGCCGAAGCACATCAACAAGGCCAACGTGATGAACGCGATCCTCCCCATCAAGGACGTCGATGGTGTGACGGCCGAGAACCGCGGCTATCTCCTGGGCGGTCAGGAGGAGCTCGCGCTGGTCCCGGCCACGCCGCTCTCCTGCATCGAGCTGATCCAGCGGGCGGGAGTGGAGCTCAAGGGCAAGCGGGTAACGCTCGTCGGGCGGGGTGACACCGTGGGACGGCCGCTCGCCATGCTCCTCATCCAGAAGGGCCGGGACGCCACCGTCACCGTCTGCCACACGCGCACGAAGGACCTCGCCGGCGAGTGCCGCCGCGCCGAGATCATCGTCGCCGCCGCCGGAGCCAAGCACCTCGTGAAGGGCGACATGGTGAGCCCCGGGACGATCGTCATCGACGCCGGCATCAACGAGGTCGAGGGCGGCGGCATAACGGGCGACGTGGACTTCGAGGCGGCGAAGGAAGTCGCGGCCGCCATCACCCCCGTCCCCGGCGGCGTCGGCAGCCTCACGACGACCATCATCGTCGGCAACACGATCAAGGCCCTGAAGCTGCAGAAGGGGATTAAATAAGCTATTAGTCATTAGTCATTAGGGGTTCCGGGCATAACTCCTAACCGCTAAAAGCTAAGAGCTAACAGTAGGGTAGGGTGGGCTCGGCCCACCAATCTTCGGAAAAGGTGGGCGAAGCCCACCCTACGGCTAATAGTTTCAACTGAAGGAGGAGCCAATGTCCATCTACGATAAGAGCCTCAATGAGTATCTGGAGGTCGCGGCCTCCAAGAGCCCCACGCCCGGCGGCGGGAGCGTCAGCGCGGTCGTGGCGACGAACGCGGCGGCCATGGTGTGCATGGTGGCGAACCTCACCCTCGGGAAGAAGGGCTACGAGGGGGTCGAGGCCCCGGTCAAGGAGATCCTGGAGGGCACGACGCAGGCGATCGTCGACCTGAAGGCGCTCACCGCTCGGGACATGCAGGCCTTCGACATCTTCATGACCGCCTGGCGGTTGCCGTCCGAGACGGACGAGCAGAAGAAGACCAAGGCCCAGGAGATGGAGAAGGCGGCCCAGAACGCCTCCACCGTCCCGCTGGAGATCTGCAAGATCTGCCTGGAGATCCTGAAGCTCGCCGCCAAGCTCGCGCCGATCGGCAACAAGGGCGCGATCTCCGACGTCGGCGTCGGCGCCTACGTGGCCGAGGCAGCGCTGAAGGCGGCGATGCTGAGCGTGGACATCAACCTCCCCTCGATCACGGACGAGGGCTTCCGCACCCGTCTCGTGGCCGAGAGGGCGCGGCTCTTCGCCGAGGCCGAGGAGCTCAAGCTCCTGGCGCTGGCCGACGTGAAGAAGAGGCTGTAACGGCTTCCGGCGGCCCGGGGAGATTCCCCGGGCCGTCGTGTCTCCAGGGGTCGACGCGGGAAGGTTCGGGAAAAATCGGATGCCCAAGGGAAAGTCCAGCCGGAAGGTCGAGGAGAAGCCTGAGGGCAAGAGGAGCCGGGCGAAGAGCCGTAAGGCCGGCCGGTGGTTCCGGTGGTCGGAGTGGAGCCTGCGGAGACGGTTCGGCGTCGGGCTCGTCGCCGTCCTCCTCCTGGCCGCTCTCGGGCTCAAGTGGAAGATCGATTCGGACATCCAGGACGCCATGGAGGGGCCCACCTGGGACGTGCCCGCGCTGGTCTTCGCCGAGCCCGTGAAGCTCGACCCGGGCCTGGGCTGGGGTGCCGACGAGGTGGAGAGCCTCCTCGTCGACCTGGGGTACGTCCGGCAACGGGACGCGAGATCTCCCGGCAGCTACGAGGCGCGGGAAGGCTCCGTGCTCGTGCACCTGAGGGCGCTCGAGCTCCCCGATCGCCGCCGCGACCCCCTTCCGGTCGCGGTCTCCTTCGCCGGCGGCGCCGTCTCGG
>JACRCS010000278.1 GCA_016218905.1 Deltaproteobacteria bacterium | reverse complement strand
GGGCGTCGACGAGACCGTGGCGAAACGCCTGCGCCGCGCGGACCCGCTTGCTGGTGAGGAGCATCGGGAGGGCGCGCTGAAGGCCGATCAGGCGCGGCAGCCGTTGCGTGCCACCCGCGGCCGGAAGAACGCCGAGCATCACCTCGGGGAGGGCGAGCACCGTCTTCGGGTGGTCGGAGGCGATCCGGTAGTGGCAGGCGAGCGCGACCTCGAGGCCACCACCGAGCGCCGCGCCGTGGATCGCCGCGACGAAGGGCTTGCGGCTCTTCTCGACGAGGTCGAGCCACTCGTGCGCGCCGCGCGAGATCGCCTCGGCTTCCTTCGCCGTCATCCCGACGACCTCGTCGAGGTCGGCACCGGCGATGAACGAGTCGCGCTTGGCGCTCGCGAGGACGACGGCGACGATCTCCTCGTCCTTCTCGATCTCCTCCATCAGCGGCACGGCTTCCTCGAGCATCCCGCCCGAGAGGACGTTCACGGGCCGCTTCGGCGTGTCGAACAGGAGGACGGCGACCCCGTCGCCGCGCTTCTTCAGCGTGAGGCTTCTCATCGCGCCAGCACCATCGTGTGCCCGAGGGCTCCGGCCGCGCACGTCGTCACGACGCCGAGCTGGGCCCCCTCGTGCTCCATCCGCTCGACGCACGTCGTCACGAGGCGCGCGCCGGTGGCTCCGAACGGGTGTCCGAGGGCGAGCGAGCCGCCCCAGGCGTTCACCTTCTTCGCGTCGATCTTTCCGAGCGCTTCCTTCCGTGCGAGGCGCTCCCGGCAGTACGTCTTGTCGGCGAGGAGCTTCAGGAGGGCTAGGGCGGGCGCGGCGAAGGCCTCGTGCACCTCCCAGACGCCCACCTCCCCGAGCGGAACCTCGGCCGCGTCGAGCGCCTCGGGCACGGAGAGGACCGGCCCGAGGAGGAGCTCCTCGAGAGGGTCCATGCCGACGAGCGCCATCGACACGACGCGGGCGAGCGGCTCCACGCCCAGCTCCTCGGCCTTATCGGCGCTCATCAGGAGGCACGCCGCCGCGCCGTCGGTGAGGAACGAGCTGTTTCCCGCCGTCACCGTGCCGAAGGCCCGGTCGAATGCGGGCGGCAGGGACGAGAGCTTCTCGAGCGTGGAATCGCCGCGGATGCCGTTGTCGGCCTCGATCGCCGCGAAAGACGGCGGCACCCGAGCGGGGACGACCTGACCGCGGTAGAGCCCCGCCTCCGTCGCCGCCGCGGCCTTCTGGTGCGACTTCAGCGCCCAGAGGTCCTGCTCCCGGCGCGTCAGCCCGAGCCGCTTGGCGAGGCGCTCGGCACTCTGCCCCATCGTCTGGCCGGTCGAGAACTCGGCGAGGGCGGGGGTGTCAGGCGCGAGGTCCTTCAAGGAGAGCCCCTGGAGGAGCTTCACGTAGTCGAGGATCCCCTTCGCCTTCTGCGACTGGATCAGCCTCTTGCGCACCTCCCGCCCGAAGCGGATCGGGGCGTCGGACAGTGTCTCGGCGCCCCCCGCGACGACGACGTCCGCCGCGCCGCAGGCGATCGCTTCGACCCCGCTCTGGATCGCGACGTTCGACGACGCGCACGCGGCCGTCACCGTGAAGGCCGGGCACGACGGGGGGATCCCGCACGCGAGCGCCGCCTCGCGGGCGAGGTTCGTCGTGCGCGGCTCGCCGAGGACCGTGCCGAGGATGACCCGATCGACGACGGCGGGGTCGATGCGATACCTCTGAAGGAGTCCCGACAGGGCCATCGCCCCCAGCTCGTACGCCATCAGGTCGGCGTACCCGGTTCCGGATCGGAGGAAAGGCGTGCGGCAGCCCCCGATCACGACGACCGTCCGCCCGTGCAGCTTCCTTGCGACCATCAGCCCTCCCTGGTTTAGCTCCCGGACGCTGCGATGCGGCAGGGAGGGGACGAACGGCAGCGCCTCCGTCAGCCGCAGAGCACGATCTCGTCGATCCGGTCGGCGGAAACAGACGCGCTGAAGAAGAAACCCTGGGCGCTGTCGCAGCCGTTCTCCCTGAGGAAGTCGACCTGCTGCTGCGTCTCCACGCCTTCGGCGATCACGTGAAGCCCGAGCTGCCGACCCAGGGAGAGGATCGTCAGGACGATCTCCCGCTGCGTCCGGTCCTCCGGCACGCTGGCGATGAAGCTCCTGTCGATCTTGAACGTGTCGATGGGAAAGCGCTGCAGGTGCGAGAGCGACGAATAGCCCGTCCCGAAGTCGTCGATGGAGAGGCGGAGCCCGAGTCTCTTCAGGGCCGCGAGCCGGACTTCCGCGTCCGCCCCCTGCTCCATGATGGCGCTCTCGGTGATCTCCAGCTCCAGGTACCTCGCGTCGAGCCCGGTCTCGGCGAGGATCGCCGCGACCCTCAGCTCGAAATCGCGCTGGACGAGCTGGCGCGGCGAGACGTTCACCGCCACTCTCTCCAGCGACAGCCCCGCGTCCCGCCACGACTTCATCTGCCGGCAGGACCACTGGAGCACCCGGTCGCCGAGCGGCACGATGAGTCCCGTGTCCTCCGTGACACCAATGAACGTGGCCGGCATGACGAGCCCGCGTTCCGGGCTCTGCCAGCGGAGGAGGGCCTCCACGCCCTCGATCCGGCCGTCGGCGAGCCGCACGATCGGCTGAAACTGGACGAAGAACTGGTCGTTGGCGAGCCCGCGGCGCAAGTCGGCCTCCAGCGCGAGCCGTTCGTTGGCGGCGATCGTCAGGGCCTCGGAGTAGAAGCGGAACGTGTTGCGTCCCTGCTCCTTGGCCGAGTAGAGCGCCGCGTCGGCGTTCTGGATGAGGACCTCCACCCGGTCTCCGTCGGCCGGGAACATGCTGATCCCGATGCTCAGCCCCACGTAGACTTCCCGGCCGCCGCCGAGGACGAACGGCTGCCGGAAGCGGTCGATGAGGTCGCTCGCGACGGTCGCCGCCACCCGCGGCCCGCCGACGTCCTCGAGGAGGATGACGAACTCGTCCCCGCCGAGCCGCGCGATCAGGTCGCCTTCGCGGAGGCGATCCTGCAGCCGCCGGGCGGTCGCGCGAAGGACCTCGTCCCCCGCGGTGTGTCCGAGGCTGTCGTTGACGTTCTTGAACCGGTCGAGGTCGAGGAACAGCACGGCGCCGACCCGGCCGCTGCGCAGGCTGCGCGAGACGGCGAGGCCGAGGTACGACTCGAGGAGAAGCCTGTTCGGCAGGTCCGTCAACGGGTCGTACCGCGCGAGGCGCTCGAGCCTCTCCTTCGTCGTCGTGAGGGTCGAGATGTCGCTGAAGACGCCGACGTAGCCCGCGACGCGGGATTGCTCGCCTCGGACGACGCTGATGGAAAGCCACGCCGGGAAGACCGTGTCGTCCTTCCGGCGGTTCCAGATCTCACCCTGCCACTGGCCGCAGCGGTGGAGCTCCGTCCACATCGCCTGGTAAAAGGACGGGTCCTGCCGGCCCGAGTGGAGAATCCTCATGTTGCGGCCCATCGCTTCTGCGCGGGAGTAGCCCGTGATGGCCGTGAACGCGTCGTTGATCTCCTCGATGTCGCCCTTGTCGTTCGTGACGACGAACCCCTCGCGCGAGCTGGAGAAGACGGTGGCCGCGCGCCTGAGCCGCTCCTCGTCGAGCTTCCGCTCGGTGACGTCGCGGGTGACGCCCAGGACCGCACCGACGACCGTCGGCTCCGCGGTCGTGTCCCAGAGGGGACCGCTCGTCGTCTCCAGTGTCAGCCGCCGCCCCTCGAGCCCGATCATGTCGAAGACGAGGTGGCGCGTCTCGCCGCGGAACACGGCGGCGACCATCTCGTCGAACGCGGGTTGGTCCTCCTCGGCGACGAGCCCGGCGGCCCGCTTGCCCACGACCTGATCGAGGGTGGCCTGGATCATCGACAGGCCGGCCGGGTTCATCTCCAGCAGGCGGCCTTCCCGGTCCAGCACCTTGACGCATTCGGGCTCGTTCTGGACGATCGTTCGCCACCGCGCTTCGCTCGCCCTGAGCGCGACTTCGGCGGCACGTCTGCGCTCCTCCCGGTCGAAGTTGTCGAGGGCGAACGAGACGTCGCGCCCCATTTCCTCGAGGAGCGCGACGAGCTGGGAGTCGAAGGTGCCTTTCTCGGCCGAGAAGACGGTCAGACAGGCGACGACGCGGCCGCCTCGCATGAGCGGTACCGCCGCCACCGAGGCCACATCCCAGCTCTCCGGGCTATCCGACGGACCGGACGAGCCGGAACGGGACTCGAAGCCGCGGACGAGGTCGTTCTCGACGACGGTCTCACCCGTCAGGAGAGCCCCCTCCGTCGGGCCTTTCGAGCGGAGGTCTGCCGGAGCGAGGGTGAGGGGAGCCTCTCCGATCAGCTCCCGGCCCCTGCCCGCCACGGCGGCGTAACAGATCCTGTCTCCCGGCCGCTCCACCTCGGCGATCCACGCGATCGGGAAGTCACCCCCGAGGACCGCCGCGTCGCACACCCGCTGAAAGAGGTCCCCGGAACTGGCGGAATGGAGGACCGCTTTGTTCGTGGCGCTGAGAGCTTCGTAAAGGCGGGACATGAGGGCCGCCTTCTCCTCGGCCAGCTTGCGTGTCGTAATGTCCTTGGCGAGGCCGACGATGCTGAGGAG
>JACRCS010000268.1 GCA_016218905.1 Deltaproteobacteria bacterium | reverse complement strand
TGTTACGCCATGCCAGCAACGCTCCTGACGGTCTCTTGGACGTCATCGACGAGGCGGCGACGTTTCATGACCTGGGGAAACTCGACCCGGAGATTCAGGCTTCTTTCCGCAGGGGCCGGGGTGCGCGGCTGAAGTGGGATCACATTGATGCTGGCGTCGCCCGACTGTCGCAGGCGCAGGACTGGATGGCCGCTTGGTTGGTCCGAGCACATCACGCACCGGGGCTCCCGGAAAAGCAGGCGCACTTCAATCCTGACAACCTTGGGTGGCGGCTGCGCGGGCGCCGGCGCGCTGACCAGGATCCCGAACGCCACGAGGAACAGATCGCGCGCACGGACGCGCGCCTCAGGGACTACTTGGCGCTCCACGAATCCGTGGTTGGGAGTCACCGAGCGGAACGTCGGCGGCCCGTCCACGGGCTGCCGATGCGGCTCGCGCTTTCGTGCCTCGTGGACGCCGACCACAGCGACACCGCCTTTTCCGACTCTGGTCGGATGCTGGCTGAGCCGCCGGAACCTCGCTGGGCCGAGCGGCTGGAGGCTCTCTGCCGATACGTCCGCGGTCTACAGGGCGGAACGAGTGACGCGGAGAGGGCGCGCAATCGACGACGAGCCCACTTCTTTGAGGCGTGCCTCGACGCCCAAATTGAGGGTCCGATGGCGGCCTGCGAGGGGCCCGTTGGTCTGGGAAAGACGACTGCCGTCGCGGCGCATCTCATCCGCCGCGCAAGGGACGAGAAGCTTCGCCGGCTGATCGTCGTCGCTCCCTTCACCAACATCCTGACGCAGACGGCAGATCGGCTCCGCAAAGCGCTCGTTCTTCCCGGCGAGAAGGCCGAGTCCGTCGTGGTCGAGCATCATCACCGGGCCGACTTCGACGACCCGAGCGATCGAGATCTTGCCGCCCTCTGGCGTGCCCCTGTCATCCTTACCACCGCCGTGGGCTTTTTCGAGACGCTCGCGGCCTGTGACCCAGGGTCGTTGCGCAAACTCCATGAACTGCCGGGGAGCGCGGTGTTCTTGGACGAGGCGCACGCTGCGCTCCCCACGAAGCTCTGGCCACAGAACTGGCTGTGGCTGCGGGAGCTCTCGGAGAACTGGGGCTGCCGGTTTGTGTTCGCCAGCGGATCTCTGTCACGTTTCTGGGAGGACGGCGACATCGTGGGCGAACCGGCGAAACTGCCAGAACTGCTGCCGAAGGATCAGCAGAAGGATGTGCTGGCCGCTGAACGACATCGAGTCCGGTACGTTCCATTGGCCGAAGGCACGGTGGTAACGCTCTCGGAGTTGATCGAGCAGGTGGACCGGACGCCCGGGCCGCGTCTGGCCATCCTCAACACCGTGCAGACCGCCGCCGTGGTGGCCAGGACCATGCGCCAAGCTCAAAAGGACGTGCTGCATCTGTCCACGGCCCTGACTCCTGGAGATCGAGACCGCATTCTCGAGCGGGTGCAAGAGCGCCTGGATACGAGGCACGACGCCGACTGGACGCTTGTCGCCACGAGTTGCGTCGAAGCAGGAGTGGACCTGTCCTTTCGCTGCGCCTTTCGGGAGCGGTTCGCCGCTGCGTCCACCGTCCAAGTGGGAGGCCGGGTCAATCGCCACGCAGAGTATGACGCCGAGGGTGGTGGTATCGTGTTCGATTTCGCGCTTGACGATGCTGGCGTGACGCGGCATCCGGGGGCGTCGGTCTCTTCCGAGGTCCTACGTGAGTTGATGCGCGCCGACGAACTGAACCGCTGCAACCCGGCTGACGTAGTGACGAAGGCGATGCGCAAGGAGCTTTCGGCGCAAGGCGGGCTTGGCGCGGATCCTCTGCTCAAAGCGGAAGGGGCACGCGACTACCCTGGGGTCAAGCGCCACGGCCGAGTGATCGATGCCGACACCCGGCTGGTTGTGGTAGACGAAGACATCAAGAGGCGGATTTCTGAGTGGCAGCCGGTGAACTTCCAGGAGCTTCTTCGAGGCAGCGTTCAACTTTGGGCAACAAAGATTGGGAAGCTCGGCTTGGCGGCGCTCCCAGGGCGGGGTGAGATCTACGCCTGGAACCATGAGTACGACCCCGACTTCCTGGGGTACATGGCCGGCGTCTTGCGCCTTCAGCAGTTCATGAGCGACCCGGAGGCGCTGATTCTATGACCTACCCCGAATCCGACCTCATCCCTCTCCCGCCCTCCAGCACTGGCTCACCTGTCCACGCCAGTGCGCGCTGATCCACCTGGAGCAGCTCTGGGAGGAGAACCGGCTCACGGCCGAGGGACCGGGGGGCGCGAGTTGAGAACGTACGGATACGTTCGGGCATGGCAGCAGGTAAGTCTCGGCGATTGGGGAAACGGAGGGAGGGTGCCTCGCTCAGTAGACCTCTTCGTGCGTGCCGACGGCTTCGAGGAGGATGGCTTCTTGTCCCTCGTGCTCGACGAACGAGAACACGATGCGCAGGTCGTAGCCGGCGCTACACGCCCAAGAGCCGTCCAGCGCACCCTTGAGCTTGTGGGTCTTGAGGGCCGGATGGAAGGAGTCTTCGGCGAGAAGCTGGAGTGCCGCTTGAAGGTCGGAGGCAAGCGCTGGGTTCCCGCGAACGGCACGGCGTGCGTGACGCACAAAGGCGTTGGAGCGAAGGAGCGCTCGCCTCACTTCAGAATCTCGCCCATGAGGTCATCGGCGGTGGTGGCGCGGCACGTGCCGCGCCCGTACTCCTCGCGCGCCTCGGCAACGGCTGCGGCCAGCCTTTCGCGATGCCGTTCGACGAGGCGCCCGTGGACGACCTCGAGTAACGTCTCCTGCTCTTCCAGCGAGAGGGTTTCGATGGCTTCTACGACGTCCGAAAAACGTGGTACAGCGTCCATCTTCGTGCTCCTTTGGCCTTCAGCTGCCTCGAATGAAGGCATTCTGGAATCCTGTGCGACGAGTGTCAACCATGAGAGCCGGGAGGAGCTTTCGATCGGCCGAGTCGCCCGATGACCTACCCCGAGTCCGACCTCGTCCCCCTCTCGGCCCTCCAGCACTGGCTCTTCTGCCCGCGCCAGTGCGCGCTGATCCACCTGGAGCAGGTCTGGGAGGAGAACCGGCTCACGGCCGAGGGCCGCGTCCTCCACGAGCGGGTGGACGCCGGGGGCGCGGAGAAGCGCCGTGACGTGAAGCGGGCGTTCGGCCTGCCGATCCGATGCCTGCGGCTGGGGCTCACGGGCAAGGCCGACGTCGTGGAGTTTCACCGCCACGCCGCTCCTGCCCCCTCCGTGGGGCCCGCGGCGCTGGCCCCTCCGCGGCGGTCGCCTGACGGCTCGTGGCAGCCCTACCCGGTGGAGCACAAGCGGGGGCGGCGCAAGCGGGAGGACTGGGATCGGGTGCAGCTCTGCGCCCAGGCGCTCTGTCTGGAGGAGATGCTCGGGGTCTCGATCCCCGAGGCCGCTCTCTTCTATGGTAGCGAGCAGCGCCGCGAGGTGGTGGCGCTCGACGAGGCGCTTCGGCGCGAGACCGAAGAGACGGCGGCGGCCGTCCACCAGATGCTGCTTGAAGGCCGCACGCCGCCGCCCGAGTATGCGAAGAAGTGCGAGAGTTGCTCGCTGGTGGAAGTGTGCCTGCCGAAGACCGCAGGGCCCGGACGCGGAGGCCGGGTGGCCCGGTACCTGGCCCGGGCGGTCGCAGAGGCCTCCGTGAGCGCGGGCGAAGGGGCGTCAGGGTGAGCCGGGCTCGTGCACGGCCGCCATGGTGTGCTTGGACACCAAGGGATAGCGCTCCGGGTGGCGGATGGAGTCGCAGGTGAGATCGATGTCGAGCTTTGGCCAGCGGAAGTGGTCCGGGTGGGGCTGCTCGATCTCGAAGAGATCCGACAGCCGGACGTCGAGAAACCAGGGGAAGCTCTCGAAAGAGAGGAACAGCTCCTCTCCCTCAGCCAGAAGCCAGAAACCGTGCCGGGAGACGTTGGTCACCTCAGCCGGGAAAGTGTCGATGCCAGGCGCTTGCGATGTCATCGATGTGCTCCTGGATGACGTCCTCGATGATTCTCAGTTCGCGTTCGGGAAGCCCCTGGCTTCTGGCGAGCTCGAGACGAGGTTCGCACCGCACGCTCCACCGTACTGCATCGGGTCGGGCGCAACAAGCCCCAAGGCCCGGTGCTCGCGGATGATGGCGGAGGCCCGATGAAGAAGCACCTCAACACCCTCTTCATCACCACCCAGAGCTCGTACCTCGCCAAGGACGGCGAGTGCGTGCTGGTGCGCGTCGAGCGGGAGGACAAGGCCCGCATCCCCATCCACACCCTCGGCGGCCTGGTCTGCTTCGGCCAGGTGTCCCTAAGCCCGCAGCTCATGGCCCACTGCGCCGAGCACGGCGTGGCGGTGTCGTTTCTGACCGAGAGGGGCCGCTTCTTGGCCCGGGTGCAGGGCCCGGTGTCGGGCAACGTGCTCTTGCGCCGCGAGCAGTACCGGTGGGCCGACGACCCGCAGAAGAGCGCGACCATGGCCCGGTTCGTCCTGACCGGCAAGCTCGCCAACTCGCGAAACGTCCTCCTGCGGGCGGCCCGCGATCACGGTGAGGACGGCCGCTCTTGCTCCATCCCTGGAGCCCGCGGCACTGGGCCCTCCGTGGCCGGCGGCCGGGGAGAGCGCCTCCGGTCGACGGCTGGCCGGCTGTCGGGGTGCCTCGAGCGGATGCAGGCCGACGGCCTCAGGCTCGACGAGCTGCGCGGCCTCGAGGGCGAGGCCGGCGCCCTCTATTTCGGCGTCTTCGAGCACCTGGTGACCTGCGCCGACGAGGCATTCCGCTTCACGGGCCGCAATCGCCGGCCGCCGCTGGATCCGGTGAACTGCCTCCTCTCGTTCATCTACACGCTCCTCGTCCACGACATTCGGGGGGCTCTCGAGTGCGTGGGGCTCGACCCCTCGGTGGGTTTCCTCCATCGCGACCGCCCGGGCCGGCCGGGGCTGGCCCTGGACCTCTTGGAGGAGTTCCGGCCCGTGTTTGCCGATCGTCTGGCGCTGTCGCTGATCAACCTCGGGCAGGTCAAGCCCCGCGGTTTCCAGAAGCTCGAGTCCGGGGCCGTATTGATGGAGGACGATACGCGAAAGGAGGTGATCCTGGCCTACCAGAAGCGGAAGCAAGACGTGGTGGAGCACCCGTTCCTGCAAGAGAAGATGCCGATCGGGCTCCTCTGGCACACCCAGGCGCTCCTCCTGGCGCGCCACATCCGCGGCGACCTCGACGGCTATCCACCGTACATCCAGCGGTGAAGGTGCGGCATGTTCGTGCTCGTCAGCTACGACGTAAACACCGAGACCAAGGAGGGGCGCCGGCGCCTGCGGCGCATCGCGAAGACCTGTCTGAACCACGGACAGCGGGTGCAGTTCTCGGTGTTCGAGTGCCTGGTGAATCCGGCGCAGTGGACGGCCCTGCGCGCGCAGTTGATCGACGAGATGGACCCGGACAAGGACAGCTTGCGCTTCTACTTCCTGGGGGCGAACTGGCGCCACCGGGTGGAGCACGTGGGGGCGAAGCCGTCAATCGACCAGGAGGGGCCGCTCGTCTTCTGACGCGAACCCCAAGCGCACAGCGAAACCCGCGAGGGTTCGCGGTGTTGGATTCCTGGGGATTTTTCAGAGATCGCCTATGTGACCAACGGTTCTTGGACCCCTGAACGGAGGCGGTTCGCGGCGGAGGCGCGAAATCTGCCGTAATCTTCAGATGTTTTGGTAAGACAGTCGCGCCCCGCGCGGGGCGCGGGGCTTGAAACGGCCGGACCA
>JACRCS010000267.1 GCA_016218905.1 Deltaproteobacteria bacterium | reverse complement strand
TGAACATGAGGACCCTGGAGATCAAGGAGGAACCCCTTCCGCCGAAGTGGGCGGCGTACGGCGGCCGGGCCATGACCTCGGCCATCGTCGCCGAAGAGGTGCCGCCCCTCTGCACCCCCCTCGGTCCCCGGAACAAGCTCGTCCTCGCGGCCGGCCTCCTCGGCGGCACGTCGGCGCCCATCTCCGGCCGCATCTCGGTGGGCGCGAAGAGCCCGCTCACCGGCACCATCAAGGAGTCGAACGCCGGCGGGCAGGCGGGTCAGATCCTGGCCCGGCTCGGTATCCGGGCGCTCATCGTGGAGGACCAGCCCGCCGACGGCGAGCTCTACACCCTGGAGGTCCGCAAGGACGGCCTGAAGCTCGTGGCGTCCCCCGAGCTCAAGGGCCTCGGGAACTACGACACCGTGGAAAGGCTCGTCTCGAAGTACGGTGACAAGAAGATCGGCTACGTCACCATCGGGATGGCCGGGGAGTGGGGTCTCACCGCCGCCTCCATCGCGTGCACCGACCGCGAGCTGCGTCCCACGCGGCACGCGGGCCGGGGCGGCCTCGGGGCGGTCATGGGGTCGAAGGGCCTCAAGGCCATCGTCCTCGACGACAACGGCACCTCCATGAGGGAGCCGCTGAACCGCGACGCCTTCCGGGAAGCCTCCCGGAAGTTCGCGAAGGCGCTCAAGGAGCATCCGGTCACGGGCGAAGGGCTGCCCACGTACGGCACCACCGTCCTCCAGAACATCATCAACGAGGCGGGGGGGCTCCCGACGCGGAACTTCAGCCAGGGGCAGTTCGCGGGCGCTTCCAAGATCTCGGGGGAGGCGCAGCACGACACGATCCTCGCCCGGGGCGGCGAGGGCAAGATCGCCCACGGCTGCCACACCGGCTGCGTCATCGCCTGCTCGCGGATCTACACGGACAAGGACGGCCACTACAAGACGAAGGGCCCCGAGTACGAGACGGTCTGGGCGCACGGAGCGAACTGCTGCATCGATGACCTCGACGCCATCGCCGAGATGGACCGGCTCGACGACGACATCGGGCTCGACACGATCGAGATGGGAGCGACGATCGGCGTGGCCATGGAGGCGGGGCTCGCGAGCTTCGGCGACGCCAAAGCCGCCATCGGCCTGCTGGAAGAGGTCCGGAAGGGAACTCCGCTCGGCCGGATCCTCGGCTCGGGGGCCGCGGTCACCGGACAGGTCTACGGCGTCCGGCGGGTCCCGGTCGTGAAGAATCAGGCGATGCCCGCCTACGACCCCAGGCCCATTCAGGGGATCGGCGTCACGTACGCCACCTCGACCATGGGCGCGGACCACACGGCCGGGTACGCCATCGCGACGAACATCCTGAAGGTCGGCGGCTACGTCGATCCCTTGAAGCCCGAGGGCCAGGTCGAGCTCTCCCGGAACCTCCAGATCGCCACGGCGGCGGTGGACTCGACCGGGCTGTGCCTCTTCGTCGCCTTCGCGGTGCTCGACAAGCCCGAGGCGTTCGAGGCGGTGTACGAGATGATCAACGCCTTCTACGGCTTGAACCTGGGTCCGGACGACGTGGTGGGGCTCGGGAAGGCCGTCCTCACCATCGAGCGGAAGTTCAACCTGAGCGCCGGCTTCACGAACGCCGACGACCGCCTCCCGGACTGGATGTATAGGGAACCGCTCGCTCCGCACAACGCCGTCTTCCAGGTCCGGGACGAGGAGATCGACCAGGTCTACAACTTCGCCGGCTGAGCGGAGCCGCGGAGAAGCTGCTGCCGGGACGGGCGCCGGGGAAACCCGGCGCCCTTTCGTTCTCTGACGTAAGGCTCAGAGCAGCCGGAGCTGCCGGGGCCGCTCCGGCCCGGCCTCCGCCGCGAGCCGTGTCTCCTCCAGGAGGTCCGCGAGACCGGCGAGGAAGCGGGAGGGCTCCCGGGCCAGCGTCTTCCCGTAGAGCGTCCGGCGCCCGGCCCGGGTGAGATAGAGGAACTCCCGAGCCCGGGTCATCCCGACGTAGAAGAGGCGGCGCTCTTCTTCCACCGCGCACTCCGGGTCCTCGTCTTCCTTCCGGAAAGGGACGAGCCCCTCCTCGCAGCCGACGACGAAGACCGCGTCGAACTCGAGCCCCTTGGCCGCGTGGAGGGTCAGGAGGGTCACCCTCTGGGCCCTCCCCTCCCAGTCGTCTTCCGGCCGATGGAGGGCGACCCGCTCGAGGAGCGCCTCCACGGTCCCCGCCGCGGCCGCTGCCGCCAGCCACGAAGAGGCGGCGGGTTCCCCGGGGGAGAGCCCGAGGCTCGCCAACAGACGCCTCACGACGGCCGTCGCGCTCTCGCCCGACGGCTCGTCTCGAAGCCTCCGGAGGACCTCCCTGCCCTTCCCCCGCAGGAAGAGCGGCTCCTCGCCGACCGTCCGGTACGGGATTCCTGCCCTCTCGAAGCTCTCCTCGAGGAGCATCCGTTGGGCCCTCAGCCGGTAGAGGACCGCGATCTCTCCGAAGCCGACGCCCTCGGCTTCCCGCGCAGCGGTGCCGGCGCTCCGGAGCGCCGCGTGGGACGTCCC
>JACRCS010000266.1 GCA_016218905.1 Deltaproteobacteria bacterium | reverse complement strand
GGGTGTCTCGCGCCGGGCGGAGGCGAACGCCTCCATGGAAGGCCGGAGCACCTCGGCCGCCGCCTTCAGCTCGGACAGGGCAGACTGTACCTCCGCCGGATCGGATCCTTCGATGCCGCCCTCGAGCCGTTCCAGGGCGACCCTCGCGCGGGGCCCGGCGGCGAGGAGTCCCGTCACCACCCCGCGGACCTCATCCGGCCGCAGGGCCTGGAGCTTCCCGCCCAGCCAGGGGA
Source organism: Deltaproteobacteria bacterium (assembly GCA_016218905.1). The sequence continues at coordinate 7,907 of JACRCS010000266.1, read as the reverse complement.
AGCTCGCGGCGAGGGACACCGCCGCGTCAAGGAGCCGGTCGACCAAACCGAGAGCCGGCTCGAGGCCGTCCCAGAGCGGCAGGAGCGAGCGGACCGAACTCGCCGCGAGTTCTTGAGCTTCGTCGAGCCGGGCTGGGTCCAGGTCCTTGGCCAGCCGCACCTGAAGCGCGCAGAGGAGAGCGAAGCAGACGAAGAGCGCGAGGAGGCCGAGCCAGAACAGGCCAGGACCGTACGCTGGCGGAAGGAAGGCAGAAGCGACCACGGAAGCGATTCCACCGCCCAGTAGCGCGAGGAGCGCCGCTCCGGCCCGCCGCCAACGGGCAGCCTTCTCGCCCAACGTTGCCTCTTTCCCGGTCCGCCGTGCTCGCAGCGTCTCCTCCTTCCGATCCGAAGAACAGAGTAAAGCAGGAAGATCAGCGTGGATCAGCAAAAGCAGAGTAAACAGAAAGAGCAGGAAGATCAGGGTGAAGCAGGAAAGACAGGTTCAGGATAGAACTCTGCTCCTTCTGCCCTTTCTGCTCTTTCTGCTTTACTCTGCCCTACCCTGCCTCCCGCATAATACAGAAGAGGGCAAGGTTTGCAGCCCTTGCCCTCCTCGCAGCTCTCTTGAGGAAACGGTCAGGCGGACCCGGTCAGGCGCTCGCGCCTCCGGCGGGAGCCTTCGCCTCCGGGGTGACCGGCGGGTACGCTTCCTGGACGAGCTCCAGGACGCTGATGGGAGAGGCGTCTCCCCGCCGGAACCCGATCTTGACGATGCGCGTGTAGCCGCCGGGCCTCTGGGCATACTTGGGCGAGAGCTCCGTGAAGAGCTTCGCGACCACGGCGTCGCTACGCACGTAGGCCAGCGCGCGGCGCCTCGCGTGGAGGTCACCCTTCTTTCCCAGCGTGATCAGCTTCTCGGCGATCTTCCGGACCTCCTTCGCCTTCGCATCGGTGGTCTGGATCTTGCCATGTTCGAAGAGCGAGGTCACCAGGTTGCGAAAGATCGCCTTCCGGTGGCTCGCGTTGCGGCCCAGTTTTCGGCCTACCTTGCCGTGGCGCATGAGACCCCTCTTCCTTTCGCCTTAGATTTCCTCTTCCTCGATGCTCTCCTCCGGCGGTGTCCAGCCGGGGATGTGGCTTCCGAGGTGGAGGTTCATGCCCTGGAGGATGTCCTTTATCTCGTTGAGCGACTTGCGCCCGAAGTTCTTCGTCTTCAGCATCTCGGCGTCGGTCTTCTGGACGAGCTCGCCGATGTAGCGGATGTTCGCCGCCTTCAGGCAGTTGGCGGCGCGCACGGAGAGCTCCAGCTCGCTCACCTTCCGGTCGAGGTTGGAGTTGTAGGTGATCTCCTCGGGCTCCTGGGCCTGGACCTCCGGCTCTTCCTCTTCCTCGAAGTTGATGAAGACCTGGAGCTGATCCTTGAGGATCTTGGCCGCGTACGCCACGGCGTCGTCCGGCTTCACGCTGCCGTCCGTCCAGACCTCCAGGATAAGCTTGTCGTAGTCCGTGCGCTGGCCGACGCGGGCCTGCTCCACCCGGAAGTTCACCTTCTCGATGGGGCTGAAGATCGCGTCGATGGCGATCTGCCCGATCGCCATGTCCTCGTCCTTGTTCCGCTCGGCCGGGACGTAGCCCTTGCCGACCTTGACGAAGAGCTCGGCGTCCAGGTGCGCGCCCTCGGAGAGTGTGGCCACGTGGAGCTCCGGGTTCAGGATCTCCACGGTGGAACCCGCCTGGATGTCGCCGGCGGTCACGAATCCGGGCCCGACCTTGTCGATCCGGAGCCGCTTCGGCTTGTCGGTGTGGGCCTTGAGACGGACCTCCTTCAGGTTGAGGATGACCTCCGTCACGTCCTCCTTCACGCCCGGGACCGTGGAGAATTCGTGGGGGACGCCCTCGAACTTCACCTGCACGATGGCAGCACCCTGCAGGCTGGAGAGGAGGATGCGACGCAGAGAGCTGCCCAGCGTCGTCCCGAAGCCCCTTTCGAGTGGCTCGGCCACGAAACGCCCGTACGTGGCGCTCAAGGTATCCGATTCCGCCTCGATCCGCCTGGGTTTGATCAGTTCACGCCAGTTTCTTTGCTGCAATGCAAAAACCTCCGCCGATCGCGCATGAGCGCGGGCTCAAGCTTACTTGGAGTAGAGCTCGACGATCAGGTGCTCCTCGATGGGCATGGTGAGGTCTTCCCGTCGCGGCACTTCCCTGACGACCGCCTGGAACGCCTTGCGGTCGACGTCGAGCCACCGGGGGACACCCCGGGCTTCCAGGTTCTCCTGGGCCGAGATGATGGCCGGGATGTTGCGGCTCTTCTCGCGGACGACAACCGTATCGCCCTGCCGAGTCGAGTAGGAGGGGATGTCCACCCGCCGGCCGTTCACGAGAAAGTGGCCGTGGCGGACGAGCTGGCGAGCCTCCGCGCGAGAGTTCGCGAACCCCATTCGGTAGACCATGTTGTCCAGGCGCATCTCAAGGAGCTGGAGCAGCGTCTCGCCCGTGATCCCCTTGCGCCGGTCCGCTTCCTTGAAGTAGGAGCGGAACTGGTTCTCCTGGACGCGGTAGATCCGGCGGACCTTCTGCTTCTCGCGGAGCTGCTTGCCGTACTCCGAGAGCTTGCCTCGACCCTGCCCGTGCTGCCCCGGCGGATAGTTGCGCCGCTCGATGGCGCACTTGTCCGTGTAGCACCGGTCTCCCTTCAGGTGCAGCTTCATCCGTTCGCGCCGGCAGAGCCGGCAGACGGCCTCGCGGTATCTAGCCAATGTGGTACCTCCTCAGTCTTTTCGCTTACACCCGGCGCCGTTTGGGCGGACGGCATCCGTTGTGGGGAATCGGAGTGACGTCCTGAACGGACGTGATGGTGAGCCCCGCCGCGTGGAGGGCGCGAAGTGCCGCCTCCCTTCCGGAGCCGGGTCCCTTCACGAGCACCGCCACGTTCCGCACGCCGTGCTCCATCGCCTTGTCGGCCGCGTCCTTGCCCGCCAGCTGGGCGGCAAAGGGCGTGCTCTTCCGCGAGCCCTTGAACCCCATCACCCCGGCGTTCGACCAGGCGATGGCGTTGCCGCTCGCGTCCGTGATCGTGACGATCGTGTTGTTGAAGGTGCTCGTGATGTGAGCCACGCCGTCGCGAATGTTCTTCTTGACCCTCTTGCCCCGGCGGGCACCCGTCGTCTTAGCCATTGTACCTCCGCTGCGCGTCTGTCGTCGTTACTTCCGGCGCGGTCCCTTGCGCGTGCGCGCATTGGTCCGGGTGCGTTGGCCCCTCACGGGCAGGCCCTTGCGATGCCGGAGCCCCCGATAGCAGGCCAGGTCCATGAGGCGCTTGACGCTCGCGAGCACCTCCCGGCGAAGGTCGCCCTCCACCTTGTACTTCGAGTCGATCACCCGCCGGATCCGGCCGACCTCGTCGTCCGTGAGATCTCCGGTCTTACGATCGAAGTCGACCTCTGCCTCGCCGAGGATGGCCTGAGCAGACGGGCGACCGATTCCGTAGATATACGTAAGGGCGATTTCGATGCGCTTGTTGCGCGGAAGGTCGACACCCGCAATTCTGGCCACTGCTTACCTCCTTAGAACCTTCTCGGCCGAGCCGGCGAGTTTAGGTGTCCCACTATCCCTGGCGCTGCTTGTGACGGGGGTTATCGCAGATGACCCGCACGATACCCTTGCGCCGGATGATCTTGCACTTGTCGCAAATCGCTTTGATGGAAGGCCGAACTTTCATGGTCGCTGCGCTCCCGTTATCGGTTTTCGGTTTTCGGTTCTCGGAAGTTAAAACCGACAACCGACAACCGGCAACTGACAACCTTTACGTGTGTCGCTCCGTTCCTATTGTAGGTCTTCGGTTCTCGGTTTTCGGTCTTCACGATCAACCGACAACCGATAACCGATAACCGACTACTTCTTTCTATAGATGATCCGGCCTCGGCTCAGGTCATACGGCGAGAGCTCGATCGTCACCTTGTCTCCCGGCAAGATCTTGATGAAGTGCATCCGCATCTTCCCGGAGATGTGCGCGAGCACCTTGTGGCCGTTTTCGAGCTCGACCCGGAACATCGCGTTCGGCAGCGGCTCGATGACCGTGCCTTCGACCTCGATCGCCTCTTCCTTCACCGACCCCTCCTCACCCAACCCTGCATCCGCCGAGGGCGGGCTCATCGCGTCCCCTCAGAGACGGCTCAGCACGTCCGGCCCGTTCTCCGTGACCGCGACGGTGTGTTCGACATGGGCCGAGAGGCTCCCATCCTTCGTTCGAGCGGTCCACCCGTCGGAGTCCACGATGACTCCGCCCGCGCCGTCATTGATCATCGGCTCGATCGCCAAGACCATTCCCGCGCGCAAGCGGATCCCCGTGCCCCCCTTTCCGTAGTTGGGAAGCTGGGGATCCTCGTGGAGCGACCGCCCGATCCCGTGCCCCACGAACTCCCGAACTACCGTAAAGCCGGCCCCCTCCACCACCTGCTGGATCGCTGCCGAGACGTCGCCCAGCCGCCGCCCGGGCCTCGCCTCCGAGATCCCGGCCTCCAGCGCCTCTTCGGCGGCCCGGATCAGCGCCGCGACCCGAGGCCTCGCCTCGCCTACGGCGATGCTCACGGCCGCGTCACCGTACATGCCACCCACGGCAACCCCAAAGTCGACGCTCAGGAGGTCGCCCTCCTTCAGGAACCGATCCGCCCGCGGAATGCCGTGGACGACCTCGTCATTCACCGAAGTGCAGACGCTCGCCGGATAGGGCCTCCCCTGGGGATTCTTGACGCCCTTGAAGGCCGCCGTGACCTTGCGCCGCGCTACCTCCGCCTCGACGAGCTCGTTCAACTCTCCGGTGGAGACTCCCGGCCGGGCTCGCGCCCTCAGGAGGTCCAACACCTCCGCCACGATCCGGTTGACCCGGCGCATCTCCTCGATTTCGCGAGGCGACTTGAGGACGATCAATCCTGCACGGCCCCGAGGATGCGCCCGAAGATCTCCTCCATCGTGCCGAGTCCGTTGACGCTCCGCAGGACGCTCGCCGTCCGGTAGTAGGCGATCAGGGGCGCGGTCTGGTCTGCGTAGACCTTCAGCCGGGCGCGGATGGTCTCCTCCTGGTCGTCCTCCCGCTGGAAGAGCTCGCCGCCGCAGCGGTCACACTTCCCGGCCACCTGCGGGGGATCGAACTGCACGTGATACCCGCTGCCGCACGCCTTGCAGGCTCGGCGACCGGTCAGACGGAGGACGAGCTCCTCGTTCGGCACGTCGATCGAGATCACGTGGTCCACGTCGAACCCCATCCTGCCGAGCACGTCGCCCAGAGCGTCCGCCTGGGCCACGGTGCGCGGAAAACCGTCGAGCATGAACCCCCCCGCGCAGTCGGCGGCCCTGAGCCTTTCTTCGATGATCCCGATCACCACCGGATCGGGCACGAGCTTGCCCGCTTGCATGTAGGACTGGGCGGTCTTGCCCAGCTCGGTCCCCTCCCGGACCGCTGCCCGGAGGATGTCTCCCGTCGAAATCTGCGGGATCCCGAATCTGTCGATGAGCCGCTGCGCCTGCGTTCCTTTGCCTGCTCCTGGGGGGCCGAGAAGAATCAGACGCATGCCCATCTCCTCTTAACAAAGGTTGTCTACCGGCGTCCTCGTATCCTGCGAGAGCCGACCAAGCCCTCGTAATGGCGTGTGATCAGATGCGTCTCGATCTGAGCGACCGTGTCGATGGCGACGCCCACGATGATCAGGAGCCCCGTTCCACCGAAGTAGAACGGAACGTTGAACTGATTGATAAGGATCGTCGGCAGCACGCAGACGATGCTCACGTACAGCGCTCCCCAGAAGACCAGACGTGAGAGGACCTTGTCGATATACTCCGCCGTCCGCTGCCCGGGTCGAATCCCAGGGATGTAGCCGCCGTACTTCTTCATGTTGTCCGCGACGTCCACCGGATTGAACGTCACGGCCGTGTAGAAGTACGCGAAGAAGAAGATCAGCGCGACGTACAGAACGTCGTGGAGGACGCGCCCCGGCGCCAGCCAGCCCGTCACCTTCTGCACCCACGGGTGGGCGATGAACTGCCCGATGGTCGTCGGGAACATCAGGAGCGACGAGGCGAAGATCGGCGGAATGACGCCCGCGGTGTTGACCTTGAGCGGCAGATGCGTGCTCTGCCCGCCGTACACCTTCCGGCCCACCACGCGCTTCGCGTACTGGACCGGGATCCGCCTCTGCGCTCGCTCGATCCAGACGATGGCGAAGATCACCCCGATCATGACCAGGAGGAGGAGCAGCACGACGAACAGGTTCAACTGTCCGGCCTGCATGAGCCGGAACGTATTGATGATGGCGGGCAGGAGCCCGGCGACGATGCCCGCGAAGATAATGAGCGAGATGCCGTTGCCGATGCCCCGTTCGGTGATCTGCTCTCCGAGCCACATGATGAAGGCAGTGCCTGCGGTGAGGGTGATCACGGTCAGCAGGCGGAACCCCCACCCGGGCGTCAGGACGACGCTGCCCCCCGCCGGGCTCGCCATATGTTCCAGACCGACGGCGATCCCGAAGCCCTGGATGAGCGAGAGCACCACGGTGCCGTAGCGAGTGTACTGGATGATCTTCTTCCGGCCCTGCTCGCCCTCCTTCGAGAGCTTCTCGAGGGTGGGCACCACCACCGTCAGGAGCTGCAGGATGATGGACGCGCTGATGTAGGGCATGATCCCGAGCGCGAAGACGCTCATCCGGCGCAGGGCTCCGCCCGCGAACATGTCGGCGAAGCCGAGGATGCCGCCCTGCGCCTGACTGAAAAGATTCGACAACGCCGCCGCGTCGACTCCGGGAACCGGGACGTGCGCGCCGATCCGGTACACGCCGATGAGGAGGAAGGTGACGAGCAGGCGCCGCTTCAGTTCGGGGATCTTCGCGATCCCCTGGAAGTCACCGACCACCTAGGCCTCCTTCACCTCTCCGCCACGCGCTTCGATCTTCTCGCGGGCGCCGCGGCTCACTTTGTGGGCGACGATCACCAGGCGCTTCTCGAGCTCGCCCTTGCCGAGGATCTTCAGCCCGTCCCCCATGGCCTTCAGGAGGCCCTTCTCCAGGAGGAGCGTCGGCGTCACCTCCGTACCGTCCTCGAACCGGTTGAGCTCGCAGACGTTGACGCAGGCGTATTCCTTGCGGAAGGGGTTCCGGAAGCCGATCTTCGGAAGCCGGCGCTGCAGGGGCATCTGTCCGCCCTCGAACCCCGTCTTCTGCTTGCCGGCCCTCGCCAGCGAGCCCTTGTGGCCCCGCGCGGCGGTCTTGCCCGAGCCCGAACCCGGCCCGCGCCCCACCCGCTTCTTTTCCTTCACGGCCCCCTTGGGGGGCTTCAAGTCGTGAATGCGCATCGGTCTTCCTCCCAGGCTTCGCCCGGACCCTCTACAGCTTTGCCGCTTCCCGAGCTTGCGCCCGGACCTTCGACTGCATTGCCCCGATCGATCCGGACTACGCCCGGACCTCCTCGACAGCTTTTCCCCTGCGCCCCGCGATCTCCGCCGGATCCCGGAGGCGGCGAAGCCCCTCGACAGTCGCCCGGACCACGTTGTGCGGGTTGTTCGTCCCCAGACACTTGGTGAGGATGTCGCGAATCCCGGCCGACTCGACGACCGCTCGCACGGCCCCGCCGGCGATCACGCCGGTCCCCGCGGCAGCGGGCTTCAGGACCACGAGGCCCGACCCGAAGTGCCCGAGCGCCTCGTGGGGGATGGTGCCGTCGATCACCGGGACCCGAAACAGGTTTCGCTTTGCCTGCTCGATGCCCTTGCGGATCGCTTCCGGCACTTCGTTGGCTTTCCCAAGGCCGATGCCTACGGTCCCCTGATGATCGCCCACCACGACGAGCGCGCTGAACGAGAACCGCCGGCCGCCCTTCACGACTTTGGCGACGCGGTTCAGGTTGACGACTCGATCGAACAGCTCGGTCTTGGGATC
>JACRCS010000265.1 GCA_016218905.1 Deltaproteobacteria bacterium | reverse complement strand
TCATGCGCGTGGCGGATCTCGGCGTCGTCCCACTTGCGGCCGATGAGCCTCTTGACGGCGTAGATCGTCTGTGTCGGGTTCGTAATGGCCTGCCGTTTGGCGATCTGGCCGACGAGGCGCTCTCCGTCCTCGGTGAAGGCGACGATCGAGGGGGTGGTCCGGGCCCCTTCCCGGTTCGGGATGACCTGGGGCGCTCCGAGCTCGATGACGGCCGCGCACGAGTTGGTCGTCCCGAGGTCGATGCCGATGACCTTTCCCACTCTCTACCTCCCCATCCGGATCGAGCTATTCTTCGAAGGGAGCGGCGGGGACCGCCGACACCTTGACCATGGCAGGGCGGAGCAGCCTGTCGTTCAGGATGTAGCCCTTCTGGAAGACCTCGATGACGGTCCCGGGCGGAACGTCGGCCGCCTCCCCCCGCATCATCGCTTCGTGAAACTGCGGGTCGAAGGGCGTTCCAAGCGCCGGGATCTCGCTTACGCCGTACTTCCGGAGCACCTCGGAAAGCTGGCGGGCGATCATCTCGACTCCCGCCCGAAAATCCTCCGCTCCCGTCGCGGGAGCGTGGGCGAGGGCCCGCTCGAGGTTGTCCAGGACGCTCACGAGGTCGCGCATCGTCTCACTCAGCGCGTACTTGACGTAGTCGGACTTGTCGCGCTCCGATCGTCTCTTGAGGTTCTCGAAATCGGCCGCCTTTCGCAGGAGCGCTTCCCGGAGCCGTCCGGCCTCTTCCTCGGCCAGGAGGGCGCGTTCCTGCTCCTCTTCGACACGTCCCCCAGGGCCGGCAGGCTCCTGCGTTTCCGGCGCCGGAGCGGCCGATTCGACAGAGACGGGCCGAATGCCGTGTGGGGCCGTCCTGTGACGTTCCTCGACCGCAGTGACGGCCCGCTCGGCCGCCTCGAGGGCGCTCGCCACGTCCTCCGGACCCCCGTCCTCGTCCAGGTAGACGACCTCGTCTTCCGGCGGGACGGGGCCTCCGTCGTTTTCGGCCATTACACACCCTCCGACAGGCGCATCGTCACGTAGCGCCCGAGCTCCTCCACGAGCGGGACGACGCGAGGATATTCCATTCGCCGCGGGCCGATGATTCCCAGCGCTCCAAGGATCCGGTCGCCGCTCCTGTAGGCCGTCACGACGACCGCCGTCTGGGTCTCTTCCGTGAACGCCGAATCCGAGCCGATCAGGACGGTCGGCTGGCTCCCGGCGGCGAGACAGTCGGTGAGGAGGTCGACGAGCCGCGCCTCCTCCTCCAGCGCCCGGTACATCCGCCGGAGCGACTCGACGTCGTGCTGGAACTCAGGCTTCTCGAGGATCGTCCCAGCCCCCTCCACGATGAGCGTTTCTCCCCCGGTTCGCTCGTCCACGAAGGCTTGTCGCGCCAGCTCGAGGGCCCGGGCGATCTCCTCGTCGAACCGCACCTTCTCTTCCTGGAGCGCGGCGACGAGCCGGGCCCGGATCGCGAGGAGAGTCCGGCCCGCGTACTGGGCGGTGAGGCGGTTCGAGGCGGCCTGGAGGGCGTCGGACGAGAAGTCCTCCCTCGTCTCGATCAGCCGGCTTCCGACGAGCCCCTCTCCCGACACCGTCACGACGACCACCTTCCTCTCGGCGACCCGCGTAAAGTGGACGGATCGAAGGACGACGTGGGCCGAGTCGGGCGCGGCGACGACGGCGACTTCGCCGGTCAGCTCGGACAGGACGCGAGAGGTCGCGTGGAGAAACCTCTCCAGCTCGAATGTCTCCGAACCGAGGCCGCTCGCGATCTTCGCCTTCTCCGCCAAGCCGGGTGGCCGCGCCGTCATCAGCTCCTTTACATAGGTCCGGTAGCCGAGGTCGGTCGGAACCCGTCCCGCCGAGGCGTGGGGGTGCGTCAGGTAGCCGAGGTCTTCGAGCTCGGCCATCGCGTTCCGCAGGGACGCCGAGGAGAGGGAGAATCCGCCGCTCTTCGTCAGCAGACGGGACGAGACGGGCGCCGCGCTCAGGATGTAGGCTCCGACGACGGAAGCGAGAACTTCTCGCGACCGCTGGTCAAGCTGGCTCCAGGCGCCGATCATGCCGTCGAACCCCTCCTCCTGCGCCAACGTACGCCCTGCCAGGCGCGGCCAGTCCCGCACCGTCACGGGTGACCCGGGCCTGCCCGCTGCCGCCGCGAGATGATAGCAGTCAAGCCCCCTCCGCTCCGCACCGTCGTCGTCGGCAAGGGCCGGCTCGGGAGGGCATTCGCCTCCGCGCCGGGTCTCGCCGAAAGCCCGCCGGTCGTCGTTGCCGGCAGGGACGGACCGGCCCGGTCGGACGAGATCCTATCGGCAGCCCTACAGGCTGGTCCGGAAGCCGTCCTCCTCCTCGCGGTTCGCGACGACGCCCTCGAAGGGCTCGTGGCCACCCTGATGGACACCGCGTCGGCCCTTCCGCGAGGGACGGTTGCCCTCCACCACTCGGGCTCCCACGGGGCCGAGATCCTCACCCGACTCGAAGAGGCGGGCCTGGCGACCGGTTCCTGTCATCCCCTCCAGACGTTTACAGGCTCGCGTGCCGACGCCGGACGGTTCCAGGGGATCACATTCGCGATCGACGGTTCGGGGGCGGGCCTCGCCGCGGCCGAGCGTCTGGCCCTCGCCCTCGGAGGCCACCCCGTGGTCGTCAAGGCCAGCGACCGCGCGCTCTACCACCTTGCGGCGTCGCTCGGGGCCAATGGCCTCACGGGCCTCGTCGCGGCGTCACGGGACGCACTGGCCGGAGCGGGATTCGCCCCCTCCGACGCCCTCGACGCCCTCGCTCCGCTGCTGCGATCGGCCCTCGAGGAGGCTCTCCGCAGTGGCCCCGAGGCCTCCCTCACAGGTCCCGCCGCCCGGGGCGACGAAAGGACCCTCGATCGGCACCGCCGGGCGCTCCTCGCCTGGGACGCCTCGCGTGCCGCGCTTCTCGAGGCCCTCCTCCGGGAGCAGCGACGGCTCGTCAGTCGCGGCCCGGGGGGATCGGAATGCTAAAATCTTCCGTTCACTGTCGAGGAGGCTTGGTCGGCTGACGACCTAGAGAATGGTTTTCTTCAACTACGCCACCATGCAGATGGCCGCCAAGATCGTTTACTACGGTCCTGGCCTATGCGGGAAGACGACCAACCTCCACGTCATCTATGGTCGCACCGCCCCCACCGCCCGGGGCGAGATGGTCTCCCTGGAGACCGAAACCGACCGGACCCTCTTCTTCGACCTGCTCCCGATCGACGTCGGCGTCATCGGCGGCTTCAAGACGCGCCTGCAGCTCTACACCGTTCCGGGGCAGGTCTTCTACAACACGACACGCAAGCTCGTCCTCAAGGGGGTCGACGGCATCGTCTTCGTGGCCGATTCCCAGCGCCCGATGCTGGAGCCGAACAGGGAGAGCTTCCGAAACCTGCGCGATAACCTCGCCGAAATCGGCGTCCGCGTCGAGGAGATCCCGCTCGTCCTCCAGTTCAACAAGCGCGACCTCGCGAACATCCTCTCCGTCGACGAGCTCAACGAGGCGCTCAATCCCGACGGAGTGTTCGAGTCCTTCGAGTCCTCCGCCGCGAACGGCACCGGCGTCTTCGAGACACTGAAAGGGATCTCCAAGCTGACCCTCCGGGCTCTGCGCTCCCGAATGACCGGAGACGTCCGCAGGCCGGCGGTCTTCGCCGCGCCGGCGACCCCGACGACGAGCCTTTCTGCCGCTGCTCCCGCCCCCGCCCCCTCGCCCGCCCCCGCACCCGCGCCCGCAGCGCCGGTACGGCCTCCGTCCGGGATCTTCCCGGCTCCCGCGGCCGCAGAAACCCGCCCCGCCCCGCCCTCCTCCGCAACCCTCGACCGCCTTTCGAGGTTCTCCGAGCTGGCGCTGAAGCAGGCGGCCGACGAGGCGGCGAAGGTCGCGGTCGCGGCTTCCGAACCGTCCGCCCCCCTTCCAGACGTCGAGTCCGCACCCTTCGAGACGCCCGTGGTCACGCCGGCGATGGATGCCGAGACCCAGCCGGACTTCTTCCCTCCGCCAGCCCCCGCCGTGGATGAGGCGGCGTCCGAGATCAGCTTTGGTGAATCGGCCACCTCCGCTTCGGTGTCGGCAGAGCCGGCCGTCAAGCACGTCAAGGTCCGTTCGAGCGTTGACATCCTCGCGGAGCTCGACAAGCTCCGAAAGATCTCGACCCAGAAAGCCTCCGCAGGGTCGGGACCCGCACTTCGCGCCGACTCGGCGCGCCCCCGCGCCTCCGGTGCCTCCATCGACGACCTCCTCGCTTCGAATCTGAACCACAAGAAGGACGTCACCCGGTCCTTCGACCTCACGATCCCGCGCCAGGTGCTGGGAAGGAGCCGACAGGTGACGATCGAACTGAAGTTTTCCGACGGAACCGGCAGCCCCCTCCTGACCGACAGCAGCTTCTCGATCGATCTTTCGAGCTCGACCGACCTCCAGAAGCTCCTGCTGTCCCTTCGCTTCAACGTTCAGGCGGAGTAGCGAACAAAGTGACGAACAAGACGACCGAACGGGCCCGCCCGCAGCTCCTCTCCTGCGGACGGCTCCTCGCCCTCGCCTGCCTCGCCCCCCTCCTTCCCGCCTGCTCGTCTACCCCGAGCTCGTCCCTCTCTCCGGCCCCGGTGGCCGTCTCGGGCGCGGGCTCCGCTCAGGCCTTTCCGGCGCCGGACCCTCAGCAGGAGGCGAGCGACCGCTTCCACCGGGGGAAGGCCTTCTCCATCGCGGGGGACACGGCCTGCGCCCGACTCGAGTTCCAGGCGGCCCTCGACGGGTTTCGAACGTCCATGCGCCCCGGGAACCCGGGAGACCTCGCCTTCGCGGGCCAGCTCTGGGAAAGCGTGCGGCTCTACGAGGACGCGTCCAGCGGAGACGAAGAGGAACCCGCCCCCGATCCCGGGAAGAGGGACGGCCTGATCGCCCAGGAAGCCACCGCGTCCTCGGCTGACGAGCTCGCCCTGGCGCGCAAGGAGATCGAGGAAGCGGGGCCCAGCCTCGCCTTCGACGTCCCGATCGTCGTCAACGACGCCGTGCTCAACGCCGTCGCGTTCTACCAGTTCCGGACTCCGAAGGCGTTCGCCGCGGCCCTCCAGCGAAGCGGACGGTACCTCCCTCTGATGCGGGAGATCCTCCGCGAGAACGGCTTGCCGGAAGACCTCGTCTACGTGGCGATGATCGAGTCGGCCTTCAAGTCCAAGGCGAGCTCGAGGGCGGCGGCGAAAGGGTACTGGCAGTTCATCTCCGGAACCGCCAAGCGCTACGGCCTGAAGACGACACGCGAGATCGACGAGCGGAGCGATCCTGTGAAGTCGACCCGGGCCGCGGCCGCCTACTTCCGCGACCTCTACGAGATGTTCGGAGACTGGCATCTCGCCATGGCGGCGTACAACGCCGGAGAAGGGCGTGTCCTGCGCGGCCTCCAGAGAACGGGGGCGAGGAACTTCTGGGAGCTTCGCGACGCCAGCGCCTTGCACCGCGAGACGCGCGACTACGTCCCGTTCTTCATGGCGTCGGCCCTGATCGCGAAGGACCCGGCCCGTTTCGGTTTCGAGGTCGTCCCGGACCCGCCGCTCGAGTTCGACGTGGTGGAGGTCCCTCGGCCGGTTGAGCTGGCCCGGATCGCCCGTGAGCTCGGCGTCAGCGCCGAGACGCTCGCCTCGCTGAACGGCGAGCTCCGCGGCCGGTCCACCCCACGCGGCGTCTCGGCCTACCCGCTGAGGCTTCCAAAGGGGGCGGGACCTGTCCTCGCCGCCCGGCTCGCGAGCATTCCCGCCGCACCTGAGGTCCGTGATCGCCGGGTGACCGTGCGCAAGGGCGAGAGCCTGGCCCGTTTCGCCGCCCGCAACAAGGTGAGCTTGGCCGAGGTCTGCGCGGCGAACGACCTCAGCTCGAAGGCAAGGCTCCGGAAGGGCACGGTCCTCATCGTGCCGGGCCGCGTCACGGGACGGCCGCCGGTCGCGGCGGCCCTCGCGGAAGCGGCAGACGCTCCCGTCCCGATCGG
>JACRCS010000264.1 GCA_016218905.1 Deltaproteobacteria bacterium | reverse complement strand
TCGTACCACCTGCGGTGCCCCCTAATGGCGTTGACTTCAGGCCCGAGGGACGACGGGCGGGGACAGCGGAGCACGGCGCGGCCACTTCCAGAGCTTCGGATGTCGCATCGCGCCGCGCGGAGTCGGCCCGGCCCGGCGGCCTTCGGCGCTCACGGCCGAGGGTCCACCCTTCGCTCACGAAAAGGGTACACCGGTCCCCGTCCTCGACTCCTCTGCTCACCTGGACCCTACCGTGTCCGTCTGAGACGGGACACCTGACGGAGCCGCTTCTTTCGTTCAGCTGATTCGGACGATTCCTCCCGGAGGCCACGTTTTCCGGGAGGTGAGGTGTGCAACCCGTCTGTCCTTCCTGCCAGGAACCGTTTACTCCCTATCGCCATGTCCCCGACCAGCGGTACTGCGAGAAGCGCGGATGCCAGAGAGCGCGAAAGCGCGAGTGGGAACGCGGCAAGCTCGCCGCCGATCCCGATTACAAGGCGACTCGCGTCGAGTCGCAGCGCACTTGGCTTGAGTCGCGCCCCGACTACTGGCGCCAGTATCGAGCCAACCACTCCGAGGCCGCCGACCGCAACCGAGAGCTCCAGCGCAAACGCAACCTGCGACGACGGCATCCGCCGGACACCCCGGAGGCCCCCCCGGACGCGTCGGTGATTGCAAAGACGGACGCGTACCCGTCGGGTTGTCCCGATTCCCCGTTGCCTCCGGGCCGTTATGCCCTGGTCTTCGTAGGCGACGAGTCGCCGGGCCTGATTGCAAAGAAGGACGCGTTCGCCTGGGTGGAACTGCACGTCCTGCCTTTGTTTTCACCCGACGCGTCCCCTGATTGCAGAGAAGGACGCGTGCCGCTCCCAGGAGCCGTTCGCGTAGGCTCGGCCTCATGCCTTGCCCAGCCTCCGTAGCCGAGCTCGAGATGTCGCTCTTCGACCTGCGCTATGCCCATACCCGGGTCGCAGACGGGGCTGCCGTGCGCTCGCTCGTGGAGTCCATCGAGCGCTTCGGTCAGCTTTCTCCCGTCGTCGTGGTGCCCGACCCCCCCGAGGCTTCGCCTCCTTGCGGCTATGTGCTTCTCGACGGCTACCGCAGGGTCCACGCGCTGACGCGTCTTCGCCGCGATACGGCCTGGGCCGAGGTCTGGCAGGCTGACGAGCTCGATGCCCTCGTGTACCTCTTCGTGCGTTGCCGCGATCGGCGTTTCGAGGCCGTGGAGGAGGCGCAACTCCTGCGCGATCTCAAGGCCCGCTTCGGTCTGTCCACCGAGGATCTTGCGAGCCGCCTCGCGCGCGATCCGAGCTGGGTGTCGCGCCGCCTCGCTCTCTTGGACAGTCTGCCCGACGAAGCCCTCGCAGCCCTTTGCGCCGGCTCGCTCTCGGCCTGGGCCGCCGGTAGGGTGCTCGCCCCCTTGGCGCGCGCCAACTCGGAGCACGCCCGAGCGCTCGTCGCCTCGCTTTCCCGCGAGCCCCTCTCGACGCGCGAGCTCGCGCTCTGGTGGTCGCACTACCCCCAGGCCACCCGAAGGGTGCGAGACGAGATGGTGGGCCATCCCGCCGCCTTCGTTCGAGCGCTGCGCGCTAGGTCCCAGGCCCTTTCCGACGCCGCCCTCGCCGAAGGCCCCGAGGGCCCGTTCCTGCGCGATCTTCGCAGCGTTGCCGCCGGGCTTCGCCGCCTCGTCGCGACGGCCCCCGGCGTGCTCGCTGCCTCCGAGGGGCCCGAGCCTATCCGTCGCCCGTTCCTCTCGACCTTCCCCACGGTCCGGCGCCTTGTCGAGCGACTGGACCTCGCGTTTCAGGAGGTGACCCGTGATCTCGCCCGAAGTGCGCCAAGCGATCCTTGCCCTACACCAGAAAGGAACCTCGAAACGCCAGATTGCGAAGCTGCTCAAGATCAATCGCAAGACGGTCCTGCGGGTCTTGCCGAAAGACCCCTCAATGCCCGCTGAGGAGCGGGAGGAGGAGGACTCCCTGGAGAACCTCGAAGCGCAGAGGGAGCCTTCCTCCCAGCTCCCCACCGAGGTCCTCCAGGCTCTCCCCGAGCTCTTCACCCGCTGCGCGGGCAACGCCGTACGGGTGCGAGAAGAGCTCCAGTCCGGCCTCCACCGCGAGGTGCCCTATTCGACGCTCACCCGCACGATCCGTGAGCTCGGCCTTCGCAGCTCCTCTCGTCCCCGCTCGGGCTCTTACCCCCTCGGGCCCGGCGACGAGATGCAGCACGATACCTCGCCCCACAAGCTCTCGATCGCCGGAAAACCGCTCGTCGCCCAGTGCGCCGGCCTCGTGCTCGCCTACTCGCGCCTGCTCTTCATCCAGTACCATCCGCGCTTCACCCGCTTCGAAGCCAAGTGCTTCCTCGCCGACGCCTTTGCCTTCGTCGGCGGGGTCTGCCCCCGCGTGACCATCGACAACACCCACGTCTTCGTCGCCACCGGCGCCGGCCCCAACGCGCTGATCGCTCCGGAGATGGCCGCCTTCGGCTCGCTCTTCGGGGTTTCTTTCGTCCCCCACGCGCTGGGCCACCCCGATCGAAAGGGCTAGCATCGAACGAGCCTTTCACTTCATCGAGAACAACGTCCTCGCCGGCCGAGACTTCGCTTCCTGGGCCGATCTCAACCGCCAGGCCCGCTCCTGGTGCATCGAGGTCGCCAACAAGAAACCCAAGCGCTCGCTCGCCATGTCCCCCGAGGCGGCGTTGGTCGTTGAACGGCCCTACTTGCAACCCTTGCCGGCCCACGTCCCGCCGGTCTTCACCACCGCCTATCGGATCGCCGACCAGGAGGGCTACGTTTCCCTCGATACCACCCGCTACTCCGTCCCCGAACGCCTCCTCGGCAAGCAGCTCGAAGTGCGAAAACTCGCCTCCCGCGTCCAGGTCTTCTTCCAGGGCCGGCTCGTCGCCGATCACGCTCGTGCGCTCGAGGCCCGCGAGTCCCGCGTCACCGACCCCGCGCACCATGCGCCGCTCGTTCGTCGGGATGCTCACCTTGGCCCTTCGCCCGAGGAGGTGGCGTTGCGCGGCAAGCACGCGAGCCTCGATCGCTTCCTCGAACTCCTCAAGACCCGCTCCTACGGCCGCGCCGTCGTGCCCCTTCGAAGGCTGCTCTCGCTTTACCGCTCCTACCCCGAACGGGCCTTCCTCGCCGCCCTCCAGGAGACTCTCGCTTACGGCCTCACCGACCTGCACCGCATCGAGTCCCTCATCCTCTCCCGCGTCACCGGCGACCCCTTCCGCTTCTCCGACCCCGACAACGACAACGACGAGGACCCATGAACGCAAAGCTCCACCCACTCGCCGAACATCTTCGCCTGCGCGGCCTCGACGGCGCCCTTGACCGGGAACTCGCTCGCGCCCAGACGGAGGGCTCTCCCGTCGAGGAGGTGCTCTGGCGCCTGCTCTCCGAGGAGCTTCGCTACCGCGAGGACCAGAGCCTCAGCTACCGCCTCCACCAGGCCCGCATCCCCTGGGATTGGACCCTGGAGACCTTCCCCTTCGACCGGCAACGCTCCGCGTCCAAGGCCCAACTCTTCTCCCTCGCCGACCTCTCCTTCATCGAGAGAGCCCAGAATATCGTGTTCATCGGCGAGCCCGGCACCGGCAAGACCGGCCTCGCCATCAGGCTCCTGCGAAAAGCCCTCCTCAACGGCCACCGCGGCCTCTTCCTCAAGGCCCAGGACCTCATCGATCAGCTCTATGCTTCCCTCGCCGACCGCTCCACCCCCAAACTCCTCCAACGCCTCGCCCGCTATCCTCTGCTCGTCATCGACGAAATCGGCTATCTCACGCTCAAGCCCGAACAGAGCAACTGATCGATGAGCGCTACGGCAAGACGGCGACCGTCCTCACAACCAACCTCGAGTACGACGACTGGTACGCTCTCTTCCAGCGAAAGTCCCTCGTCGACGCCCTCTTGGACCGCCTACGCCACCACGCCATCACGATCCGGCTCAAGCCGCCTTCCCTTCGCACTCCCGATGAGCAACCCAGCCCCCAGCCCCACTAACCTCGTCTCCCCCCCTCGGTACAAATCCAGCCCCTCTCCACCCCGTCGCCCGGTCCGGCGGCGGGGTGTGGGGTAACTCCAGTCGGCCTACGGCCTCCTTGCGTTTCCCCACACCCCGCCGAGTCACACAGTTCCCATCTCTCTTCCAAAGCCCTCCTGCTACACCCTTCCAGTACTGTGCATTCTCTGGCACCTCTTCCCCTGAGAGGTACTGGCACCCTTTCCGTTAGCGCCGGGGCGCCCTCCTATCTTCAGGCCGCCTACTTCTTCGTCCTTCTCACCCCCGTGAGGATCCGGTCGAAAGCCCGCTTCGTATCGAGGGCGCCGAAGAGGATCTTGGAATCCTCGAGGAGTGCGCGGGAGTCGTTGACGGCTTTCAGG
>JACRCS010000258.1 GCA_016218905.1 Deltaproteobacteria bacterium | reverse complement strand
GAGCGCGATCCGCGACTCGGCGTCCACCTCGCGCAGCACGCGGCCGACCACCCGACGGAGCTCGTCGGGGCTCTTCAGGGGCTTCGTCAGGTAGTCGGAGGCTCCGGCCTTCATCGCCTCGACCGCGTTGGGGATCGAGCCGAAGGCCGTGATGAGGATCCAGCGCGTGTCGGGCCGAAGCCGACGGCCCTGCTGGAGAAGCTCCAACCCGGACAGGTCGGGCATCTTCAGGTCGGTCAGGACGAGGTCGTAGGCTGCGGCAGCGATGCGGGCCAGTGCGTCCCGGCCGTCTTGGGCCTCGTCCACCTGGTGGCCCTCCTGGCGGAGGATTCCGACCATGAGCGAGCGCACCAGCGCGTCGTCGTCCACGACCAGCACGAGTCTGCCCATGTCAGCCGTCCTTTGCCCTGGGAAGCCGGAGGGTCAAGATCGCGCCTCGAGCACCGTTGTCGAGCTGAATCATCCCTTTCATCCCTTCGAGGACCTTGCGCGAGTAGGCGAGCCCGAGGCCCGTTCCGTCGGTCTTCGTCGTGTAGAAGGGTGTGAAGAGCTTCGCCGCCGCCTCGGGCGGGAAGCCGGCGCCCGTGTCCTCCAGGCGGATCCACGCGGTCCCTCCCGTCGACGCCCCCGTGATCGTCAGGCGCCCTTCGCCGCTCATGGCCTGGAGGGCGTTTCGAATCCCGTTGACGAGCACGCGGAGAAGCTTCTCGCGGTCGGCCCAGGCCGCCGCCGTCTCGGCTACATCCACCGTGAGCGTCCCGGCCCAGCCGGAGGCGGCCGTCGACACCGCCTCGTCCACCAGCGGGGCGAGCCGCACCGCCTCGAGCCGGTAGGTCTCGTCGCGCGCGTAGCGCAGCAGTCCATCGACGAGGTTCTCGATGCGGCCCGTCCCCTGGAGGATCGAGGCGACGTCCGCCTTCCCGGGGCTCTCGGCCGGCAGCTTCTCGTCGAGCCACTGGGCGTACCCCTTCACGCCCCAGAGGGCGTTTCGGATCTCGTGGGCGAGCGTGGCGGTCAACTGTCCGACGAGGGAGAGGCGTTCCTGGCGCTCCATCCGATCGCGCAGGGCCACGAGGCGGGTCAGCATCCGATCCAGGGTCAATCCTGCCCCGGCCAGGAGGCTGAGCACCCCTCCGACGATGAGCCACAGGCGCCGGGACTGGACTCCGAGGCGATCCACGGCTCCCAGGTGCAGCACGATCCGAAGCGTCTCGGAAGAGCCGTCCGGGCCGCGAAGGGGGTAGTCATACTGATACGCCGGGGTCCCCACTCCGAGGGTGACCGTCCGGCCTACGGGGGGCTCCGGGCGGTCCCGGGAGTTCGGTCCCGTTGCGGGCAGGCGCGTGCCGACCAGCTCCCGGTTTACGTGGAAGCGGATCGTGCCGTCGGGGCCGGCGATGAGCGCGTAGGCGACGACTCGGTCCGACAGGATGCTCCGCACCTCCGCCTCGCTCTTTCCGGCCCGCAACGCGTTCTCCACCGAGGCGGAGAGGGCGCGCGCGGCGCTCTCGAGGGCCCGGTCCCCGAGCTCCCGTGCCGTGGCGAGGCTTTGCCAGGTGGCGAAGAGGATTCCCGCGGACGAGAGGGCGAGCGCCACGGCGAGGAAGGCCCGAACGGCCACGGTGAGTGACAACGGGCGACCTGGACCGGGCGGAGGGGCTCGCTCCGCGAGGTGCGCTCGGGCGCGGGGCCAGGGGAAAAAGGCGTTCACGCCCTCAGCATCATCCCGCGGGCGCTCGAACGCAACCGGCGTCGTTCTCCCCCGTCCACGGCCGAGTCGTGCGGCGGCGCCGTCCACGGGATTACCGAGTCCCTTCCTCGAGAGAAGGCAGCGAGACGGCGATCAATTGACGATCTGCCACGATCCGTCCAGCTGCCGGCACGCTGTCCCGTAGGCCGCCCGCGCCTCGCCCTCGACCGTGACCTCCGCGGTGTACTCGCGACAGTACTCGTCGGCCGGGGTGCGGGCCGTTCGCGTTGGTGTGAAGATGACGCGGGCGTCAGTGTCCGGGTTCACCCAGGCGGAGGCTTCGCCCGTTCGGTTGCTCTCGAGGACCTCTTGGGCACGAAGGTCATCCGCACGATCGAGTGACGCGCCGATTTCGTGGCCCACGACCGCTCCCAGGAGGGTCCCGGTGATGAGTCCTCCCGGGCGGCCGTGACCGCCGATGCGGCTTCCGACGATCCCCCCGAAGACGGCGCCCAGGACCGTCCCGATTCCGCCTCTGACGTGGGCCCCACGGTAGTATTCAACGTCGTAGTCTTGTGAGAGTCCGCAGGCGAGCTCCGTCGCGGGAGCTCCCAGCAGGATCCCTGAGAGCAGGGTGGCGGTGACGAGGGTTGTCTTTCGTTGCATGACTACGCTCCTGGAAGTACCGATCCGGCCCGAGCGGCGGGATCGGTGTAGAGGTCGTTCTGCCGCGGTTGGCGCCCGCCACGCAACACCGAGGCCGGAGGCCTCGGCGCGCGGTCGGGTCAGACCCGGGCGGAGGCCCCTCTTACGGGGTGGTCGGCGCCGGGGTGTGCATCCCTCCGGCCTGGGGCATGTCGGCCGGCGGAGTGCCGGGGGTGTGGGCTCCGACCATGCCGGTCATCCCCGTCACACCGGTCATGCCCGTCATGCCGCCCATGCCGGTCATGCCCGTCGGCGGGGTGCCGCGGGTGTGGGTTCCGCCCATGTGGGACGTTCCGGCTCCCATCGGGGCGGTCATCGCGGCGGAGGGCCCGTGGACGGCGCCGCCGGCGTGACCTCCCATTCGGGCCGAGGCGACCTGTACGAGGCCGGAGGCGGCGAGAGCGGTTCCGGCCAGGAGCACGACGGTGAGCTTCGCTTTCATGAGGTGTCCTTTCGTTCCTGAAGGGGACTGCGGTTGTGCGAGCGTCAAAGCAAGTGGCGTGCCAGCCACGAAAGCGCTCGCCCGCCGGTCCCTTCTTCCGGGAAGCAGGCGTCTTTCGGCATGGGTGCGGACGCGCTCGTGCAGCCCTCTTGTGCAAGTTCGGTGCAATCGGTGCAACGACCTGCACGCGAACCGAGGCGGTTTCCGCTCGAGGATCCTCAGGAGCGCTTGACCCGGGCGCCCCGGCGCCCAAGCCCGTCACCCGTAGGTGATGACCATGAGGTCCCAGAAGGCTGTTGCCGCCGGGGAGAGCTCTCGACCCGTGCGCCGCACGAGGTGGAACCGCCGCGAGATCCGGAGCCCCTCGACGGGCACGATCGAGAGGTCACCGCGCTCCACCTCGCGCCGGACCGCTGCTTCGGAGAGGAAGGAGAGACCCAGGCCGGCCATGACCGCGGCCTTGACCGCCTCGTTGCTGCCCATGTGCGCCCGGATCCTGAGCCCGCCGGTGTTCACCCCGGCCGCGGTCAGCGCCTCGGCGACGGTCTTGGCGGTTCCGGAGCCGGGCTCCCGGACGACGAAGGGAGCTCCGGGAAAGTCGGCCAGCGCCACCGACGCCCGGTCCGCCCAGGCGTGCCCGCGGGATACGACGAGGCAGATCTCGTCGTTTCCCACGGGGACGTAGGTCAAGCCCCGTTCCTCGAACCGGTTGCCCACCACGCCCAGCTCCGCCTCCTGGCTCGCCACGCGGTCGATGGTGTCCCGGCTGTCCCCCTGGAGCAGGGCGACGGAGAGGTCCGGGAACCGCTCGCACATCGTCACGAGGACCGCCGGTATCAGGTAGCCGCCCGGGATCGTGCTCGCCGCGACGCGCAGGGTCGCCTTTTCGATGCCTCGGAACCGCCGGATCGCCTCGTGGGCGGCCTGGATGTCTCCCAGGACCTGCCGGGCATGGCGCTTGAGGATCTTTCCGGCCTCCGTGAGAGCGATTCCGTTGCGGGACCGCTCCAGAAGCCGCACACCCAGTTCTTCTTCCAGGGCAGCGACGTGCTGGCTCACCGTCGACTGGGTGACGTACGACTCCCGCGCGCCGGCGGAGAAGCTCCCGTGCTCCACCACGGCCAGGAAGACTTCGAGCTGCTTCAGGTTCATGGGGTCCTCGGATCGGATATTTCGATGGAACGCATCGATAGTTCCGAATTACCAATTTGACGGTGGCGCGTCAAGAACGTTAGAAGAGGGGGCGCCCGGCGAGGGGCGCGCTCCCGCTGCAGCCGAGGCGGTCCGCCGGAACGTCGGGTAGCGTCGCGCTGCCGGCGCAGATCCTCGAACCCCCAAGGAGAGGTCCCATGCAGACACCCTATGACGCGATGTGGCAGGAACTCGGCCTCGATATGGAGGCACACGCGGGTCTCCTGGAGTTTCTCGGGAAGGCCTACGGGGACATCTTCCTCCCCCAGCCCAACCGCCCGAAGGCCATGGGCTACTTCGACTTCGTCGTGTCCGAGATCCATGGGCTGAGGGTCAAGGAGCTGCTGGAAGCCAAGGCCGCGGGACGTAAGATTATCGCCTCCTTCTGCGTCTTCGTGCCCGAGGAGGTGATCCTGGCGGCCGGCGGCGTGTCGATCGGCCTGTGCGGGGGCGCCGAGGCGGGGTTCGACCAGGCAGAGAGGCACCTGCCCCAGAACACGTGTGCGCTGATCAAGTCGTTCTTCGGGTTCAAGCTCGCCCGCCTGTGCCCGTACATCGAAGTCGCCGACCTCGTCGTGGGCGAGACGACCTGCGACGGCAAGAAGAAGGCCTACGAGGTGTTCGGGGAGTTCGCACCGGTCCACGTCATGGAGTTGCCCCAGTGCAAGGGG
>JACRCS010000257.1 GCA_016218905.1 Deltaproteobacteria bacterium | reverse complement strand
TACAGAGATCGGAGTCCCGCGACCCCCACGGAGGATCGGATGATCTATCGGATGGCAGTCTACAGGTTCCATCTCTTACAGAGATCGGAGTCCCGGGACCCGAAAGGAGGAGCAATGATAAAGCTTTGCGTCGGGTTTGTCCGTTTCCATCTCTTACAGAGATCGGAGTCCCGGGACCCGCTTTCATTTCAGGTACTTAGCCAAAGTCCTCGGTCACCCGAAGGGGCGGGTTTTCAGGTATTTCCTCGTCAGGACAGCCACTTGCATCGATGCCTCCAAAAAGTTCGCAAATCGACGATTTTTGAGCCTCCAGAGCTGCGAACTCCGCCGCTGCGGTGCGGAAGCCCGCGCCATCACTCATGTTCCCTCTTCGCAAACCGCCTGACGGTTTTCGCCTCCAGACCGTTTTGCGATTTCTCCCTTCCGAGGCCGGTCAGGCACTCCCCGGCCGGGTCTGCCACGGGCGGCCGGAACGGGCGGAAAGTCGCCGTCTTCTCGTGTAAGTTTGCAGCACCGGCGCCTCTCGCGCCAGTCCCGAAGACGGCCGTTCGGGCCGTTTTTCGCAAACCTCGCGAGCCTCGCACGGGCGGAAGACCGGTTTGCGAACTTTTGGGCCTTCAGGGCAGGACGGGCGGACCTCCGGGTTCCAACGCAACCTGCGGATATCGTTGTGCAAAGTCGCTCGAGCCTTCGAGGGCACCGATTTCGCAAACCTCCGGGGCCCACACAGCCAGCTATACAGAGCGTCACAATTGTTTGCGCATCTGCCCCTGAGCGTAGGGTGGGGCGTTCCGCCGCAGGCGGGTTGACCCACTGATTTCGCAAATCTCCGGCGCTCCCACCGGCGGCAAAAAGCGGTTCCAGGCGCCCGACGGGTGCGCGGAGGCCTCCTCGTTTGGCCGCCGGCTTGGTATTCTTCCCCGCAACGCACGAGCTTGCGAGGCCGACAACTTGAGGGGGACCGATGAAGACGAACTTTCCTCTCCTCGCGCGAATCGCCGCTCCCCAGAACCTCTCGGCCGCCTGGCTCCGCGTGAGCGCCAAGGGGTCCGCGGGCGGCTACGACGCCCAGGACGTCGAGGGCTTCGCGCGCGACGTCGATCGCAGCCTCAAGAGCCTCCACGAAGAGCTGGTCTCCCAGAAGTACGTGCCCGAACCCCTGCTCAACATCGATGTCAAGAAGCACCCTTCCGGCTCCGAGACGCGGACGCTGGGCCTGCCGAGCGTCCGCGACAAGGTCGCGCAGCACGCCGCGCTCGCGGTGCTCGAGCCGATCCTCGAGAAGGACTTCGTGGATTTCAGCTACGGTTATCGGAGGGGGAAGGGGGCCCAGAAGGCGATTGGGCGCGCGCGGCACTACATCGCGAACCGAAAGTGCGTCTGGACAGCCCTCGGCGACATCGACGACTTCTTCGGGTCGCTCGACCATGGGCTGCTCCTCCGGCGGCTGGGCGAGGCCGCCGGCGACGACGCGGTCCTGCGGCTGGTCGAGCTCTGGATGAAGATGGGAGCGGTGGACCGGAGGGGCCGCTGGCACGACGTGGAATCCGGAGTGGCCCAGGGCTCCGTGGTCTCGCCCCTGCTCGCGAACTTCTACCTCCATCCGCTGGACCGCTTCCTCGCGGAGGCGGGAACCGACCTGGGCGCGGAACCGGGCGCGATCCGCTACGCCGACAACCTGATCCTCTTCGCCCGCAAGCGGAGCGTCCTGGAGAAGGCGTTCGAGAAGGCGGTGGGGGTTCTGCGCGACCCCCTCTGCCTTCACCTGAATGACTGCCTCCAGCCCGTCGTGGCCGTGGAGCAGGGCTTCTCCTTTCTCGGGATTCGCTTCTGGGGAAACGAGCTGGGGATCGCGGAGGAGAAGCTCGAGAAGATCCGGGCCAGAGTGGATTCGCTCTGTCCGAAAGTGCCGGCAGGCCCCTTCGAGGGCGCGCTGCGCTCGGTCAACGAGGCGGTCGCCGGCTGGCAGCGGTACTACGGCGCGCTCGTGCCTGCGGCAGAGTTCCGGAAGATCGAAGACGCGGTGGTGGCGGGCGTCCAGCGCCTGACCGCGGCCGCGCTGGAGCGCGGCCTCCTGGCCGGCAGCGCACAGGCCAAGGAGGCGCTGGAGCGGCTTCAGCTGCCGTCGGCGCGAGACCCGAAGGCGCGCCGGCAGCTCGTGCTCCGGATCGTCGAGGGTGCGAGGCAGAACCTCCGAACCAAGGCGACGCCGGAAGGGCGACAGGCCGGCCCGAGCGTCAGCGCCGCCGTCCGGAAGAAGAAGGCCCTCCACGCCCGCCGGCAGACGGCCACCAGCGAGCTCGTGCTCCACACGCCCGGCCTCTTCCTCGGGAAGTCCGGCGGCCGGCTGGTGGTGCGGCAGAGCCGCCGGATCGTCACCGAGGTGCCGGCCGTCAACGTGAGCGCCGTGACGATCGGCTCCCACGGCATCTCGTTTTCGGCCGACGTGGTCACCCACTGCGCCGAGAAGGACATCCCGCTCTTCTTCGTCGAGTACCCGGGGCGACTGCGGGCCCTGTTGGCGGCGCCGCACTCCTCGTCGGTGGAACTCCAGGCGCTTCAGCTCCAGGCGTCCCTCGACCCCAAGTCCTGCTGCCGGGTGGCGAGGCAGTTCGTCCACGGGAAGCTCAAGAACCAACGGAATCTCGCTCTCTACCTGGGCAAGTACCACAAGAAGGCGACCCGCGGCTTCCAGGAGCTCCTCGACGGCTTCCTGCAGGAGGCCGAGGGCCTGCTCCAGGAGCTCTCGTCGATCACCGGCGACGGAGGCGACGACTTCCGCGGCAAGCTCTTCAGCGTCGAAGGCCGCTTCGCCTCGACGTACTGGTCGGTCTACGGGTCCCTCCTCGCCGCCAAGGTGGACTTCCCCGGCCGGCGCCACGAGGGAGCGACCGACCTCGTGAACTCGCTCCTCAACTACGGCTACGCCATCCTGGAGAGCCGGGTATACCTGGCCCTCCTGAAGGCCGGCCTCAATCCGCAGATCGGCTTCCTCCACACGGTCCAGAGAAAGCGGTCCTCCCTGGTCTACGACCTGATGGAGGAGTTCCGGCCCCAGGTGGTCGACCGCACGGTCTCGAGCCTGATCTCGCGGCGCGAGCCCCTGGAGCTCGACGCCGACCGCCGCCTCACCATGGAAACCCGAAAGCGCCTCATCTCCCAGATCTACGAGCGGCTGGCGACGATCGTGGAGTTCCACGGCCGGGAGCAGAAGCTCGAGGAGATCATCCCCTTCCAGGCCCGCGCCCTCGCCCGCCACCTCCGGGGCGAGGCGAACTACAAGCCGTATGTGGGGAAGTGGTGAGGAAGGCCTTACTAGGGGCTAGTACTACAACGAGGGATCCCTTGTGCTCGTGAGGGGCCGTCACAGGCGTCCGGGGTCCGGCAAAGGGTTTCCGAACCTCCCCGGCACCCCAGCCGTCATCCCGAGGCACGAAGGGCCGTGGCGATCCAGGGCGGCCGAGACAAGCTGGATTGCTTCGCTTCGCTCGCAATGACGATGAGGGCGGGGCTTAAGCCGACGATCGAGCGCCCGCGGCGGCTACCACCCGGCCCGCCTAAACTCTCGTTGTAGTACTAGTGTCCGTCGGGAAACTCGGTTTCCGGACGGAGGCTCTCAGCTTGTCGGCTCTCGGCTCGTCGGCTAAGACCCGGAATGTATTGTGTTTTGGCTGACCAGCCATCTAGCTGCCTAGCCGACCAGCCTATCCGGAAAGGCACTTTCCGGATGGACACTCGCGACACCCGGAGGAGGCTCCATGTCCAACGAGCGCCTGTACGAAGCGGACGTCCTGGTCATCGGGGGAGGCATCGCCGGCTGCTTCGCCGCCATCCGCGCCAGGGAGCAGGGCGCGGACGTGATCCTGGTGGACAAGGGCTACGCCGGCAAAGCGGGCGCCACGCCCATGGCGGCCCTCGGCTACCTCGTCTGCAGCGAAGAGTGGGGCTCCGACCTGCGCACCTGCCTGGACGAGGTCACGCGGAAGGGCCAGTACGTGAACGACCGCGACTGGACCGAGGCGATCCTTCGGGAGTCGCTGTCCACGTACGAGGAGCTCGTGAAGTGGGGGGCGAGCTTCCCGTCCGAGCACCCGGAGGGCAAGCCCTACTTCAAGGGCTACGCCCCCTTTACGATCGCCCCCGTCGGGACCCCGACGACGGCCATGCCGGCCAGGCGGCAGGCGGAGAAGCTGGGCGTCCGCTTCGTCGACAAGACCATGATCACGGACCTCGTCCGAGCCGACGGCCGCGTCGCCGGCGCCCTCGGCTTCTCGCTCCTGGAGGGCGACGTCTCCCTCTTCGTCGCCAAGGCGACGATCGTGTGCGCGGGGTTCACCTCGGCCGTGAAGGGGGACGGCGACGCCATGGCCTACCGGGCGGGTGCCGACCTGACGACCAAGGAGTACGCGTACACCTGGCCGGGCGCCGGGAACCTCGCCGGCGGGCGCCGCGGGGTCGCCGCGCAGAACGTGTTTATGCGCTACCGGGAGTCGTCGGGGGCGAAGATCGACGTCTCACACGCCTACGAGCTCGACCTCACGATGGAGTTCCTCGTCCACGAGGGGAGGGCGCCCATCTACTGGGACCTCGACCAGGCGACGCCGGCCGACGTCGAGCGGATGAGGAAGCGCCAGGAGAACGCCTATCCGTGGGAGCCCCTGCCGTTCGACCCGGCTCAGGGGGGCCGGATCGAGATGAGCGGGGGTGACGGGTGGATGAACTCCTGCTCCCAGACCGGCGGCATTTGGCCGGTGGACATGACCTGCGCGTCGACCCTCCCGGGCCTCTTCTCGGCCGGCGAGTGCTGCGGCACCCGCTACGTCGGGAGCTACCACCCCGCCCCGGGTTTCGGCCTCACGGGGTCCGCGGTTACGGGGGGGAGGGCAGGGGTCGGGGCAGCGGAGTTCGCCCGGAAGAACGCCCTCGCCCGGCCCGACGGCGCGGAGGTCTCCCGGCTGAAGGCGCTCCTCACCGCGCCGGCCGAACGCACGGGCGGCTTCGGCCCGCGCTGGGCGGCCCAGATGCTCCAGAACACCATCACCCCCTACTACATGAAGTACATCAAGCACGGGGAGAGGCTCCAGGCGGGCCTGACCATCGTCGGGTTCCTCCGAGACCACGTGGTGCCGAAACTCTTCGCCCGGGACCGGCACGAGTTCTTCCTCGCCCACGAGGTGAGGAACATGGTCCTGAGCGCCGAGATGGTCCTCCGCGCCTCGCTCTTCCGGACCGAGAGCCGGGGCAACCACTACCGGGAAGATTTCCCCCGCAGAGACGACACCGACTGGCTCGCCTGGGTGAAGCTGCGGGAGAGGGACGGCAGGATGGAGCTGTGGAAGGAGCCGATTCCGGAGAAGTGGCGGATACGAGCTATTAGCCAGTAGTCATTAGTGATTAGCTGTTAGGAGTTACGGATTAAAAGCTAATAGCTAATAGCTAATAGCTAATAGCTAAAAGCTAAAAGCTAATAGCTGGAAGCGGAGGTTTCCATGGCCATTGACAGGATCGACCCTGACTTGTGCACCGGCTGCGGTATTTGCGTCAACAGCTGCTTCATGGATGTCATCCGGATGGATGAAGGGACCGAGAAGGCGGCGATCCGGTACGGGGAGGACTGCGTCTACTGCGGCTTCTGTGCGCGGGATTGCCCGAAGGGCGCCATCTCCCTCGCGTTCGGCATCCGGCTCCAGCCCGTCGTGGCCTGGTAGCCGCCCCGCGAGAGCCCGGAGCTCGCGCGTGCCACGGCGGGTGTGAGGAGAGAGCCCATGGCTCTCATTTGGTCTTTTCTTCAGCTCACCAAGCCGCCGTCCACGTTGATATCGGCCCCTGAAACGTACGATGCATCGTCCGAGGCGAGCCACAAGGCCACGCCGGCGATCTCGTCGGCCGTGGCGTAGCGCTGCATAGGAACACCTTTGGCGAGATCGTAGAAACGCGGCTCGTCCTTTGTCATCTCCGTGTACGTGAGCCCCGGGGACAGCGAGTTCAGGCGGACGCCGAACTGTGCGTAGTCGTTGTTCAGACACCGCGTGAGGTGATCCATGCCGGCCTTCACGAAGCAATAGAAGGGCGTCTCCTCCGAAGGCCTCGTCGCTGACTTGGAACTCATGTTGATGACGCACCCGCTTCCCTGAGCCTTCATGAGGGGCAGAACCTCCCACAGGCAGTGGAGATACCCTAGGCCGTCGACGCTCATGATGTGGCGCCAGTCGTCGGCCGTGCACCTCTCAAAGCGTTTCGGCAGCAGGATGCCGGCGTTGTTGACGAGGACGTCGATGCGGCCGTAGTGGGCCACGGCTGTGGCGACTAAATGCTTCACCTCGGCTTCGCTGGTTACGTCAGTTTTCACGAAGATCGCGTCTCCCCCGGCGTCCACAATGTTCTTCGCGTTCCTCCCGCCCAGGGCTTCCCTTCGACCCGCCAGGACGACCTTCGCCCCTTCCTTCGCGAAACGGTAGGCGATGGCCTCTCCGATCCCGGAGGTCGCCCCGGTTACGATCGCCACCCTTCCGGAAATCCTTCCTGATCCCATGTCGATTCCTCCTCGGAATTCTCCGGTATCTAAGCTCATTACACGACGATGCCGCCGTCGACGTAGAGAGAGACGCCCGCCACGTAGGACGACTCGTCGCTGGCGAGCCAGAGGGCCGCATCCGCTTGGTCTCTGGGGGTGCCATGCCGTCGCAGCGGGATCAAGTCCTTGACGAGGGCGCCGAAGCCGGGCGCGAACCCGTCCTCTGTGTCGTCCCGCACGGTCATGCGGCTCAAGGTGGCACCCGGGCACAGGACATTCATGCGGATGTTGTAGGGCCCGTATTCCATGTTCAAGGCTTTGGTCAGGATGTTGATCCCCGCCTTGGCGAAACAGTAGAACGGTTCGAACGCCCCGGGCCGCACCGACGCCTTCGAGCCCAGGTTGATGACGTTGCCGCCTCTCTGGTTCTTCATGATGGGAAGGACCTCCCACATCGTGTAGCAGTGAGAGAGCCCGTGGATGTTGATCATCTGCCAGAAGTCATCCGGACTGGATTCATCGAAGTGCCTGCCGATGTGGTAGCCCGCGTTGTTCACCAGGATGTCGATTCGGCCGTAACGCTCCATTACGGTCGCGACCATCTCTCTCACCTGGCCCTGATCCAAGGAGTCGACGTTGATGTAGACGGCTTCTCCACCCGCGGCGTTGATCTTCTTCTCGTTTGCCTCGCCGATCTCGGGCTCGATGCCGGTCATGACCACTTTGGCCCCCTCTTCGGCGAAGCGAAGCGCAATCGCCTCGCCGATCCCCGAGGTGGTGCCCGTCACGATGGCGACCCTGCTGTCGAGCCTGCCTCTTCCCTTCTCCCCCATTTCCACTTCGTCTATCGCCATGACCTGTCCTTCTTGGACGCTGTTAGGGGTTCAGCCTGATCTTCCTTCTCGAAACTCCCTGATGATGTTGCGACACAGCTCTCCCCAGAAGTGGGTGTCCGGGAAGTAGATAAGGATCTTGGTCCCGTTGGCGATTACCGCCTTGGCGCTCGCGACGTCGGCCTTGGGCCAAGCCATCCCGATGATCGGGATGTCGGCCTTCTTCGTGATGGCGAGCACCTTGTCAAACGCCTGCTTGAGGTAGGGGTGCTGCCACTGGACCTTCTCGCCCTTTTTCGCCAGAAGGGAGTTCGCGATGTCCCCAAGGCCGAGGCCTACGGCATCGGTGCCCGGCTTCAGCATCCCGATGATCTCCTCTGCGTTCTCGATGGCCTCTGTGTCTTCCAGGAGGGGGATGAACATAACGCTCTCGTTCGAGTGCGCCATGTAGTCCTCCCAGGCCTCCTGGGAGTAGTAGGAGCCGCGCACTGCCGGGCACATGCCGCACTTTCCCTCAGGCGGGTAGCGCAGAGCGTCGAGCGCCCTGCGAGCCTCCGCGGCGTCCCTCACGTGGGGGACGAACACCCCCTGGGCTCCGGATTCGACGGCGCTCCGAATCAGGGACGCGTTATTCTCCGGCACGCGGACGAGGGGCGTGAGGCCCGATGCCTCGGCAGCCCGGATGCACTGGACCATTGTCTCGGGGTTCACCCGGGAGTGCTCCATGTCGATCATGACGAAGTCGAAGCCAGAGTAGCCGACGATCTCGATCAGGTCGGGGGACCGTGTGTACATCTGCATGCCGAGCGGGGTCGCGCCGTTTCGTAGCGCGGTCAGGATCCGGTTCTGTCTCGGAAGGAACGCTCCCATCTCCACACTCTCCTTTTGGCTCGCGGTAAACACCGTTTTGGCAGAGTAAGGCGTCGACGAGCCCGTCTGCATGACCGGGGTCATACTAACGGCTTTCTTCTGGTCGGGTCGGGGTGAGGAGCCGGGAAAGGAAGGGACGTCAGAGGATCCGATACTCATCCAGCGTCTGGGGGTCCGAGATCACGATCGACCCTCGCTCCGCCGAAGGGGCGATGATTCCGCGCTGTTTCAACTGTGCGAAGAGCCGGATGGTCGTCTCAGTCGTCAACCCGACGAACTCGGCGAGCTCTTCCCGAGTCAGTGAGATGCGGGGGCCGAACTTCCTCACCAGCACGCGGAGAAAATGGATCAGACGGTACTCGGCGTTCTCGGAGATGACCTCGAGCAGGCGTTCGTGCTCCCGGCTCATCACCTGAGCAAGCACCGCGACCAGTCGTATCGCAATGGAAGGGTGGCGAGTCTGAAACCCCTGGTAGACCTTCCTGTCCACACGAAGCACGACGAGTTTAGTGATCGCCTGAGCCGTCAGGTAGTAGTGGTCTAGAGACATGGCGAGTCCGTTGACTGCGTCGCCCGCCGTAGCCAGCGTGAACGTGAGATTTCTCCCCGAGCGGGAGGTTTTGAAGAGCTTGGACTGACCCCGTTGAACGAGGAAGAAGTGATCGGCCGGATCCCCCTCGATGAAGAGGGTTTCCCCGGCTTCGAAGAGGAGCGAGTCGGCGAGACCGGCTAGCTCCGTGAGGGTTTCAGGGGGAAGCCCTCCCAAGACACTGTTCTTGAGAAACGCTTCGATCTTCGCTTGTTCGCTCAGGGCTACGTTGCGCACCTTTGTCTCCACCTCGCCGGAG
>JACRCS010000256.1 GCA_016218905.1 Deltaproteobacteria bacterium | reverse complement strand
GCGAAGCCGGCGGCCTGGATCGTCCGGTCGATGATCCAGAACGACTTCCTCGCGAACAGGGGCGAGGTCGACTGGACGGCAAAGGCGCCATCGGGCGCGAGGCGCCTCCTCAGGAGCCCGTAGAAGCGCTTCGTGTAGAGCTTGCCGACCGCGAAGCCGTTCGGGTCGGGGAAGACGACGAAGACGAGGTCGAAGAGGTCCGTCACCTTCTCGAGCCACACCATCGCGTCGTCGTTGACGACCGTGACCTTCGGCGAGAGGAGCGCGCCGCCGTTGAGGCCGACGAAGAGCGGGTTCTCGCGCGCGAGGCGGGTGACCATCGGGTCGAGGTCGACGAGGGTCACCGACTCGACGGAGCCGTGGCGCAGCACCTCTCGCACCGCGAGGCCGTCGCCGCCGCCGAAGACGGCGACGCGCCGGGCGCCGGGGACGACGGCGAACGCGGGGTGGACGAGCGCCTCGTGGTAGCGGTACTCGTCGACGGAGGAGAACTGCAGGTGGCCGTTCAGGAAGAGCTGAAAGCCGGCCTTGTTCCTCGTCAGGACGACGCGCTGGTACGGCGACGACTTCGCGAAGAGGACGTCGTCGGCGTACTGCTGCTCTTCGGCCAGGTCCGAGAGGCGGTCCGCGGCGGCGAATCCGCCGAGGAGGAGCGCGGTGACGATCGCGGCTTTCGCGAGGAGGCCCCCGGGAGCGCCGATCTCCTCGCGGAAGAGGCGGATCGACGTGAACGCGACGACGACATTCAGGAGGCCGAAGAGGAGCGAGGTCCGGAAGAGGCCGAGGTGCGGGACGAAGACGAGGGGGAAGAGGAGCGACGCCGCGAGGGCGCCGAGATAGTCGAACGTGAGGACCTGCGCGACGAGGTCCTTGAAGGCGACGGACCGGCGCAGGAGCCGGAGCATGAGGGGGATCTCGACGCCGACGAGGGTCCCGACCCCGAAGACGAGGCCGTAGAAGGCCGGGTGGAACCAGCGGGGGGAGAGGAAGGCGAACGAGAGGATCGGCGCCGAGAAGCCGCCGAGGAAGGCCACGGCGATCTCGATCTCGACGAAGCGCCGCGCGAGACCCCGCTCGATGAACTTCGAGAGCCACGCCCCGGCCCCCATCGCCGTCAGGTAGATCCCGATGACGAGGGAGAACTGGGTGACGGTGTCCCCGAGGAGGTAGCTCGCCAACGCGCCCGCCACGAGCTCGTAGACGAGCCCACAGGTGGCGATGACGAGGACCGTCAGGTAGACCGGTCCCGGACGGACCGGGCTCGGCGTCACCAGGTCACGAGCCGATGGCCTGCCCGATGATGATGGCCATCCCGATCACGATGCTCGCGATGACGATCCCGAGGGCGACGTTCTGATCCTCCTCGATCTCCTTCTTCAGGGAGAAGGGGAGGATCCTTGGGAGGATCAGGAAAAAGAGGCCGAACACTCCGATTCCGATGGCCGAGAAGACGAGGGCCGAGATCACCTGCGCCCCGTGGAGCTGCCACCAGTTCATCACTTTCCTCCCGTCCAGAAGCTGTAGGCTCGGAATCCGGTCGCGCTCCGCGCCCCCGCGGCCACGACGCCCTTCTTCGCGTTGCTCGGAAGCTCCCACCCGGCGAATCCGGCCCAGGCGTAGGCCGACAGGAGGAGAGCACCGAAGACCTGGAATCCACGTTTCAGCATGTCGGCCTCATTCGTCGTCGTCCGATCCGCCCTCGCTCCCGCTGCCACCGCCGGCATAATCGCTCTCGGCCCAGCGCCGGCTCTCGAAGCGGGCCTTCGAGATGCCGAGGGTGATCGGGCCGAGGAGGAGGAGAAAGAGGGCGATCACGAGGTGAACCAACCGGGGCACGCCGCTCCGGAGGCGGATGTCGTAGTACGGGGGGGCCTTCCCGAGCTCCGTCTCGGGCTCGAGGCGGAGGACGTAGCGCCCCGCGGGGACGCGGCCGACGTAGTTCGTGCGCGACCGGGAGCCCTCGCTCCAGCTCTCGCCGCCGTCGACGCCGTGGTAGTAGTCGGATTGGAGGCCGAAGCCGTACGCCTGGCCGGTCGCCTCCTCAAGGAGGACGGCGCTCACGAAGACCCAGCTGTTGTCGGTCGGCGCGTCGATCCGCGCCTCGATGTTCCCGGAGTGGGGAATCTCGAACGGCTCGCTGACGACGGTGAGCGACTCGGCGACCGCGTCGGGAGAGAGCGTCGGGTCGCTGGCCTGGGCGGCGAGGTCGTGGCGCATCTGGTAGACGACCTTCCGGTCGGCCTTGATGTTGAAGAAGACGAAGAGGAAGAGGGCGATTCCTGCGAGGAGCCCCAGCGTTCTCATGAAACCGCGAGACGACTCCGCGTGCGGCCACGGCTGGTTCGAGCCGACCCCCTCGGGCGCGGGAAGGGGCGTCTTCAGGGTGAAGGCCTTCTCGACCTCCTCCTTCGGGACGTAGCTCCCCTCCGACCAGGTGACCTCGTTCTCATACTTCTCCTCGGAGAGGATCCGCGGGGGGGAGATGTAGTCAGAGACGGCGGTCGTCTCTCCCTTCTTCACCTCCCAGTAGAACTCGCCCAGGACGGCCTCCACCCGGGCCGTCGTCGACTGAAAGTGGCGGTAGCGCGTGCCGCGCCAGACGGCGAGCCGCGGCGCCGTCGAGACCTCCCCGGCGGCGATCCCCGCCACGAGGGTCCAGTGGCCGTTCGACTCGACGAGCCAGTGAAAGGCCTCGGACTTCGTCTCCTTGAGGAGGTACTCGCGCCACGTGTAGGTGACGCCGTCGACCGTGCAGGCCTTCAGAACGGCTCCGAGGATCGTGTAGCTCAGACCCCGGAGGGTCCCCTGCGCGCCGAGAGGAAGGAGCGGTTTGAACGGGACCTTCTGGAGCCGAACGAGGACCTCGAATTTGTCCGCCGAGGCGCCCTCGTGCGGCGTCGCGAGGACCGAGCCGCAGTAGGTACAAGCGACGCGGACCGTGTTTGCCGGGTCCTTCAGCTGGAGCCCCGCCCCGCAGGCGGGGCAGTTGAGCGAGGAGGCCTTCGCAGAGACCTTTCGCTGCGCCCACCCCTCGAGGCCTTCGACACCCAGTTCGTCCAGCTGAACCTGCCGTCCGACGAAGAAGGCGTCGACGCCGGGGTCGTCGCCGTAGTCGAGCGTCCCGAGGCTCCCGTCGGCCCCCGAGAGGTCGGCGTACATGAAAACCGAGCCCGGAACCGCCGCGAACGGGAGGTCTCCCTCGGCCGAGGCGTAGAGCGCCTGGCGGCGGTCGGTGACGGTGAACTGGCCATAGGCGCCGAAGTTGAGCCGCTGCCCCGGGGCGATCTGGGTGAACTCGGGAGCAGGCGGGTTCGACGGGGGCGGCAGGGGCCGCATCACCCAGAAGCTCCCCTGGGCCTCGGCGAGCCAGGCGTAGCGGCCGTCCTCGAAGGAGACGTGCCACTCGTCCCACGTTCCCTCGCCGGTCGAGAGCTGCAGCCGTCCGACGATCCGGAACGGCTTGAGCCCCTGGGTCTTCGGCTTTCCGGTCGTGCCGACCCGGAACGGCGACGACGTCGGGACGAGCTCGGAGACCGTTCCGAGCGACTCGAGCCTCACTCCCTTCCGGGAGACGGCGGACCGGCACTGCGGGCAGACGGTGACGACCGACGAGCCGGCGCGGAAGAGGACCTCGCCTCCGCAGGACGGGCAGCTGGCGGCACGGGAGCTCACGTGGCGGAAGGATAGATCAGCTGTGGCCGAAGCGGGGGACTGGAAGAAGCTAGACGGGGAGCCGGACGCGGAATCGGGCGCCGCGTCCCGGGGGACTGTCGAGCGAGGCCTCGCCCCCCATCGCCTCGGTCAGCGTCTTGACGATGGAGAGGCCGAGCCCGGTCGACGACTCGCCGCCGGTCGGGCGTGCCGAGAGCCTCGCGAACTTCGCGAAGAGGCGTGCCCGGTCCGCCTCGTTCACGCCAGGGCCTTCGTCTTCCACCTCGACGACGCCCGCTCCGCTCTCGGAGCGAATCGTCACGACGACCGTCGACTTCCAGGGCGAGAACTTGATCGCGTTCGAGACGACGTTCTCGACGATCTGCTGGATCGCTCCCGGGTCTCCCGTCACGACGACCGGAGTCCCTTCGACCCGGATCCCGATGTCTTTCCGGGCCGCCCCGGTGGCTTGCGTCTCGACGACCTTTCGGGCGATGGTGAGGAGGTCGCATGGGCGCTTCTCGAGGGAGACCCTTCCGGCTTCCGCCGCGCTCGCCTCGATGAGGCCCGCGACGAGGTCGCGGACCCGCTCGGCGGCGGTGACGATCTTGGCCGCCATCTCTCCCGTTTCTCTTCGCGAGTCCTCGTCGTCGCGGAGCATCTCGGCGTAGCCGAGGACGACGCCGAGGGGGTTCCGCAGGTCGTGGGCAGCGATGCCGAGGAAGGTGCTCTTCTCCTCGTTCAGCCGCTTCAGCTCGGCGGCGACGGATCGGAGCTTCTCGCCGGCCGATTCCAGGAGCCGCATCGTCACG
This sequence comes from Deltaproteobacteria bacterium, assembly GCA_016218905.1. The sequence continues at coordinate 3,297 of JACRCS010000256.1, read as the reverse complement.
AAGGTCCGCCTCTGGTAGGCCTCGCGGAAGTAGCCCGCGACGGTGAAGAAGAACCAGAGGAGCAGGAGCGTCCCGAGCGAGACGACGACGACGTCGGCCGGGAGCGGAGGGCCGAAGGCGGGGAGCCTTCTGAGGAGCGCGACGACGGGAAAGGAGAGGACGATGAGGCCCGCGCGGACGACGCTGGCGGCGAAGCCCGATGGGAGGAGCCCGATCGCGGCGGAAGCCATCGGGAAGCTGAGGGCGACGAAGTAGAGCGTCGTCCCGGGCTCGTGGAGGTGCCCGACCGCGATCATCGCCGCCACGCCCCAGCCCGCGCCGACACCCCCGACCTCCAGGATAGGGCGGGTCCACTTCGCGAATCGGGGAACGTAGGTGAGCATGAAGAGAAGCGCGACCGGGAGGGCGAGCGCGCAGGCCCGGATCGCGAGGATGAAGGGCCACGTCTCGGGGAAGGCGATCAGATCGAGGAAGCCGAACGCGAGGATCGTCACGAGGGCCACGCCAACCGCCGGACGGAGGATCCGGGCGGTCGCGGACCGCTGCTCCTCGCGGAAGGCGGCCTCCACGAGGGGATCGCGGAACCTGAGGCGCCAGACCTCCTCGAGGTCTCGATCGCTCACCGGAACCACCGGGGTCTCGCGCCGGGCCGAGCGTGGGATGCGCCAGCCCGACGACGAATGTCGGCCGCCAAGCACTGGTCCGCTGCTCATGCAGGCGGATTGTGCACCGGAGTCGGTCCGGTCGCTTCAACCCCGGGGAACCGGATCAGCTTCGGAGGAATACGAAGGCCTTCCAGGTGAGGGCGGCGACGAGGGCGGAGGCGGGGATCGTCAGGATCCACGCCACGACGATCGACCGGGCCACCCCCCACCGTACCGACGAGAGGCTGCGGGACGCGCCGACGCCCATGATGGCTCCCGTGATCGTGTGGGTCGTCGACACGGGGATCCCGCCAAGGGAGGCGCCGATGAGCGTCACGGCGCCGGCGAACTCGGCGCAGGAGCCCCCGACAGGCTTGAGAGGCGTGATGCGCATGGACATCGTCCGGACGATCCGCCAGCCCCCCGAAAGCGTTCCGAGGCCGATCGCGGCGTGGCACATCAGGACGATCCAGAAGGGAACGTGCGCCCCCGAAAGGTGCCCGGTCGAGAGGAGGAGGGCGAAGATGATCCCCATCGTCTTCTGGGCGTCGTTCATCCCGTGGCCGAACGAGAAGGCGGCGGCCGAGACCAGCTGGACCTTGCGGAAGACGCGGTCGACACGGTCGGGCCTCCACCTGCGGAAGGCCCACGTCGCCGCGACGTAGTTGGCGAAGCCGAGGGCGAGGCCGAAGAGGGGCGACAGGACGATGAAGACGCTCGTGAGGGCCAGGCCGGAGAACACGAGGCTCCCGGTGCCCGCTTTCATGAAGGCCGCTCCCGCGAAGCCGCCGATGAGGGCGTGGGACGAGGAGGAGGGGAGGCCCCACCACCAGGTGAGGAGGTTCCAGACGATGGCGCCGACGAGGCTGGCGAGGATCAGGTCGGCGTCGACGACCTTCGGGTCGACGATCCCCTTGCCGATCGTCTTCGCCACGCGTGTCTCGAGGGCGAACGCCGCCACGAAGTTGAAGAAGGCCGCCCAGACGACGGCCACCTTCGGCGAGAGAACCCGCGTCCCGACGACCGTGGCGATGGAGTTCGCCGCGTCGTGGAAGCCGTTTATGTAATCGAAGACGAGGGCGATGACGACGATGAGGATGATGTAGGACACGGGACTCAGGTCGATTTGATGACGATCGCCTCGAGCGTGTTGGCGACGTCTTCGCAGCGGTCGGTCGCGCCCTCGACGAAGTCGTAGATCTCCTTCCACTTCAGGACCTCGATCGGGTCTTTCGACTCGGCGAAGAGCTTCCCGATGGCGAGCTGCGCAACCGTGTCCGCCTCGTTCTCGAGGCGGTTGATCTCGACGCAGGCGTCGAGGATCTGGCGCGAGTGCTTGAGGTCGGAGAGGAGGGCCATGGCCTTCTGGATCGCGAGAGCGGACTGGACGATGACGGTCGTGATCTTCTTCAGCTCGGGCGTCGTCGTGGAGATCCGGTAGAGGACGATCCGGGAAGCGGCCGCGTCGATGTAGTCGAGGACGTCGTCCAGCGTCTTGACGAGAGTGTGGATGTCCTCGCGGTCGATCGGGGTGATCCAGGTCCGGTTCAGGAGGTCGAACGTCTCGTGGGCGATCTGGTCGCCCTGGTGCTCGAGGCGTTTGATCTCGGCGGCCCGCTCGTCGTCGAGCCTCGGTCCGCCGGCCATGGCGTCGAGGACCCGGGCGGCCTCGACGATCACCTCGGCGGCCCTGCCGAACTGGGGAAGGAAGGTCTCCTCGCGGGGGAACAGACGTATCACGCGGACTCCTCCGAACAGCGGAGGCTATCAGCTGGCGAGCGGCCGGTCCCGAGCAGCCGTTCCCGCACTATCGCGGTCAGGGTTGTCTGGGGCCTGGCCTCGTTATCCGGGTCGACTGGGCCTCGTCACGGTAAAAGCCGAGCGGCCCGAGGAGCCGCCAGGTCCGTTCGACGAGCTCCCGTTCGGAGATCGGGCGCGCGATGATGTCGGTGGCCCCGACCTGCCGGGCGAAGTTCTCCTGGGAGCGGTCGACGCGCGTGCCGAGGAGGAGGACGGGGACCCGCGCGAAGATGGGTGTGGCTTTCAGGATCCGTGCCACCTCGAACCCGTCGGCTTTCGGAAGGACGACGTCCATCACGACGGCGTCGGGAAGGCGGGACATCAGGAGGTCGAGGACCTCCTCTCCGCTGCGCGCCTCGACGGCGTTGCAGCCCGAGTCCGCGAGCGCCTTGCCGGTCGAGATCCGCTCCGCACCGTCGGCCAGGACGATGAAGACGGTGGGGCGGCCGGTCGGGCGCGGAGGGGGCGCCGGAGCCGGGGCGGGCGGAGCCGGACGCTGGAGCGGGCGAACGCGCGGCGACGGAACCGTCGCGGGCGCCGCGATGGGCGGAGAGGAGACGGGTGTGTACGGGGGAGGCGCCTGCCCCCCGTTTGCGGGTGGGGCTGGGTGTGAGACTCCGCCCTGCGGGTGGCGCTGAACGAGAGGAGTCCGCATGTCGGCGTCCGCGCTGGCGGCCGTACGGCGCGATCGGGCCGCCGCATCGAGGTCCGCGAGGACCTCGTCGATCGCGCGGCTCATCGCGTCGCCGGTGGGAGGCCCCGGGGCGGACATCTCGTCCGCGGCGCGGGCGAAGGCGGCCTCGAGCTCGGAGGCGGTCTGGAAACGGTCCTCGCGCCTCTTCTCGAGCGCGCG
>JACRCS010000270.1 GCA_016218905.1 Deltaproteobacteria bacterium | reverse complement strand
GCTCACCGACCGCCGCTTCACCCCGGCCGAGGCCGCGGCCCTCACCCATGGGCCGGACGAGGAGTCGCTCGTGAATTCGGGGCTCGAGGAGACCATGGTCTCGGCCTACCACGAGCTCCGCGAGACCCGAAACCGCCTCGGCTCTGCGGTGGACCTGCGGACCGCAGCGTTCGTCGACGCGATCGACAAGATCGCGAGGTCCTATCTCGAGATGGGCATCTGGCCCTGAGGGGCTGGCGCGAGCGCGCTCGCTCCCCCCCGCGGCGACGCTGGGCGCGCTGTCGTTTGACCTGAACCCCGCCCGCTTCCCCCGCTGCGAGGCCCGACGCGAGTCGTTCTCCTCGTATCCGCCCTGTGCCGCCATGCCTCAGCCGACCGTTTGAACGCCCCCCCAAACCCGTCACGAAACCACGGCTCCCTTCAGGTGTGAAGTAAGTTCTCTCCCTATATTGGAAAATAAGTTCCCAGCAGACGGACGTCGTCGCACGGGCCGGAGAGCCGGGAGGCGATAGACCGCGCGTTTCGGGCGGCAATCTGGACGACAGGGTCACTGGCATGGTGGTTGCAGAAATTGCCCAGACGGAATTTCCGGGGCCGCCCGCTGTCGGATCTTGGAGCGATCGAAAGGAGTCGAGATGAGGGGCCGTTGGCTGTTTGCCGCTGCACTGGTCGTCCTGGTGGGATCAGGGACTCTCGCTCTTGCTCTCCCGCTGAGTCTTGCAGATTGGACCTACACGGAGGGTGCGTCCCTGCAGGGAGACACGGCGGTGCTGAAGACGCCTGGCTGGACGAGCCAAACAGCACAGGTGACCGTATCTCAAGACATTCAAGTACCGATTTGGGCTGCTCTTTTCAGCTTTGACTTCAAGCTTTCCATTGTCGGTCCGGACCAAACAGGTGAAGACCTTTCGTTCCAGGACTTCTTCGCCAGTTCCTACGTCGACAGCTCCCCTGACGGGCCGTTCAGGGAGTTCGTCTATGCCACTGCCGACGGGCCCTCTCCACCATTCGAAGCAACCGTACAGCCCCTGGAAGACGGTTGGTTTCGGGCAACGGCCGACATTGCGGACCTCGCAGGGAGGCAGGGGACGTTCTACTTCGACCTCTATGATCGAGATGACGCATGGATCACTGAAGCACAGATCCTAAACGTGGAGATCGCGCCCGTTCCAGAGCCGGAAAGCTTGGTGCTCCTTGGTACGGGACTGCTCGGGCTGGCCCACGTAGCCCGGCGGAGGTCTGCTCGCGGGTAGCTTCAGGAGGGGGGCGGGGAAACGCTCGGGGGGTATGGATCCCACGGAGATGAGAGACGGGCCACGGACGGAAGGCCCTCGAGCCGCGTCCCACGGCTCTTTGCCTTGCGGATCATCATGAGCTTGCTGGAGAGATGGGGTCGATTCTTCTGACCGACCGGGCGGGCCGACGTGGTTCGTCCGGATTTCTTGTCTGGCGTGTCGGACTCGCACGAGTGTGTCGAGCGTCCCACCGACGGGAGAGGTGAGCCGATGAAGAGGACGAAACGCGGGAGCATGGGGTGCCGGCGCGTGGTTCCCCTTTTCGCTTCGATCATCACCGTCGCGGGTTGGTTCGGCTCCGGGCCCGCGCGAGCCGCCGCCCCGGCAGTGGACTACTCGTCGCAGGTGACGGTCACGGCCGCGAACCAACGGAGCGTGGCCGACCGCCGGACGAACACCATCACCAGCGATGCCGATTTGACGCTGAAGAACGGCGGTGCGACAGCGATCGGGGCGCCGCTGTGGGCCGTGATTAAGTTCTCTGCCGCGGGCGTGAGCGCGCCCACGCAGAGCGGCACCTGGAAAGGCCCTGCCGGGTCGTGGAATCCTGCCCGCCCCTACTACGATCTCTCCGGCAGTGTTCCTCAGGGACTCCAGCCCGGAGCCAGCGTCACCTTCCACGTCAAGTTCGTGTGTGCGAGCGCGGTGCGGTACACGTACCAGGTGCTCACCTATGGGGCGGCCGCTCCGACCCAAAACCACTCTCCGACGGCCAACGCGGGCGGGCCCTACGCGGGCAACGTCGGGCAGGCGATCGCGTTCAGCGGGTCGGGAAGTGACCCGGACAACGACACGCTGTCCTACTCGGGGGCCTTCGGGGACGGGGGAACGGCGAGCGTTGCGGCGCCGACGCACGTGTACGTTACGGGCGGCCCCTTCGTGGCCACGCTGACGGTGACCGACGGCAAGGGAGGAATCGGATCGTCCACGGCGACCGTCACGGTAGACCGGCCGCCGACGGCTGTAGCCGGTGGCCCTTACTCCGGCAATGTCGGCCAGGCGATCTCGTTTGACGGTTCGGGGAGCGGCGACCCGGACGGGCCCGCGCTGACCTACGCGTGGGACTTCGGCGACGGCGGGACGGGGGCGGGGGTATCGGCCACGCACGTTTATACCGACACGACCCGCGGCAGCTTCACGGCCACGCTGACGGTGACCGACCCCGAGGGGCTGAGCGCCTCGTCGACGGCGACCGTCACGGTGAACCGTCCTCCGACGGCGAACGCGGGCGGACCCTACTCGGGCAACGTCGGTCAGGCGATCAGCTTCAGCGGCTCGGGAAACGACCCGGACGATGACACGCTTGCCTACTCGTGGGCCTTCGGGGACGGGGGGACGGCCAGCGTTGCGGCGCCGACGCACGTATACGCCGCGGGCGG
>JACRCS010000269.1 GCA_016218905.1 Deltaproteobacteria bacterium | reverse complement strand
TTTTGATCGTTTCTTGCTGCTTGAGGTCATCTTATGCTGAGGCGACGAAAATTTATGTTTCCATCATTCCAATCTCATCCATGCGATTCCAAGTGGTTAGGCTAGGTCGGGCACATAACGAAAGAAGGCACATAAGACCGACAACGGCGCCGCGATGCTCGCCGAGGAGACCCGGGAGGGCCTCGCGCGGCTGGGCGTCGAGCACAAGACGACGCTGCCGTATTCTGCTTACCAGAACGGGAAACAGGAGGTCTACTGGGCCCAACTGGAGGGCAGACTCCTGGAGCTTCTGCGCGGCGTCGAGCCGCTTCGGCTCGGCTTTTTGAACCAGGCCGCCCAGGCCTGGGTCGAGCAGGACTACCACCGCCGGGTCCACCGGGAGACCGACCAAACGCCGCTCGATCGGATGCTCGCCGGACCCGACGCGAGCCGGCCCGTTCCGGATCTGGAGACCCTCCACCTCGCCTTCACGCGCCAGGTCTGCCGAAACCAGCGTCGAAGCGACGGCACCGTCACCGTCGAGGGAATCCGTTACGAGGTCCCCTCCCGGTTCCGTCACCTGCCGCGGCTCGTGCTCCGCTACGCGGGCTGGGACAAGAGCCGACTGGTCCTCGTCGATGCGAAGACGGGCCAGCCCCTGGCCCGCCTGCTCCCCCTCGACAAGGAACAAAACGCCTCCGGCCGGCGTCGCGCTCTGGAGACGGTCGACACCCCGGCGCCACCTGCCTCGGCCGGCTCCGATCTGCCCGCGCTCGTCCGTCGCTGGCTTGCCGAATTCGCCGCCACGGGCATGCCGCCCGCCTATCTGCCCAAGGACGAGATCGAGGAGACCGACCATGATTGACGCCGCACTTCGGGCCGTTTACGGGCTCAAATACAATCCCTTCCTCGCCAGCCTTCCCTCGGAAGCGCTCTGGGTCCTGCCCGGGGCCGAGCACTTCGCCCACCGTGTCGAGGCGCTCGTCGCCCAGGGCGGCTTTGCGCTTCTCACCGGCGATCCCGGCTACGGCAAGAGCAAGACGCTGCATTGGCTGGCCAACCGCTTCGCCAGGGTCCCTGATCTCGCCGTCGGCGTGATGGAGCGCCCCCAGAGCCAACTGGGCGATTTCTACCGGGAGCTCGGCGAGCTGTTCGGGATCGTGCTCATTCCCTCCAACCGCTTCGGCGGCTTCAAGGCCCTGCGCGCCCGCTGGCGCGCCCACTGCGAGTCGACGCTCGTTCGCCCCGTGCTCCTCATCGATGAGGCCCAGGAGGTCTCCTCCCAATGCCTGACGGAGCTTCGCCTGCTGCAAAGCGCCCGCTTCGACTCTGAGAGCCTGCTCTTTACGGTCCTCTGCGGGGATTCCCGTCTGCCGGATCGCTTCCGCCTGCCCGACCTCGTTCCGCTCGGCAGCCGCATCCGCGCTCGGCTCCAACTCGGCCCGCTGTCTCCCGAGGAGCTGAGGAACTACCTCGATTTCGCCCTCACCCAGGCGGGCCACCCGCAACTCATGACAGCCGAGCTCATGCAGACGCTCTCGGCCCACGCCGCCGGAAACCTGCGCGTCCTCACTCAGATGGCAGCCGAACTGCTCGCCGTCGGCGCCGAACGAAACCTCCCGCGCCTCGACGAAAGCCTCTACTTCGAGGTCTTCGCCGCGCCGGTCAAGCCTCGGCGGACTCTCAGTACTCCCCGAGAGCCGGGGAGGGCCGCATGAACACCCGCCTCCTGGTGATCCTATCGGCCCCTCGGCGTCCAACTCGAAAACGACCCAAGGTCTCCAAACCCTCGAAACCGACGACGCCGCCCCGGCAGCTTCCGCTGCCCCTCCCGGAGCCGCCGCTTCCGGCGCCTCCGCCCGACTACCTCCTGCCGTAAACGACGAGGGAGCCGCGGATCGTGCCCCGCGACTCCCTCGCTTACCTCGACCAAGTTCCCCTCGGCCAGCCTGGATCACCGTCCCTCAGAAAGCGAGTTCGCTCTCAGGATAATGTCCAACGCTTCGATCCGGTGTGCAGTGGTTCGGCTACCCGGAGGCGCCCGAACCTGGCGCTACATGGTCTCCGGTGCGGGCAGGAGCGGGATGAAGAAGCCGCTCCGGTCCTGACGGTAGACGGTCATGTTCCCGTCGAGGTCGATCGTCTTGGCCACGAAGCCCTCGCCGTAGAAGCGGTTCATGCTCCCTATCTCCAGGTTGAACGCGATCGCGTCCGGGCTCGCTGAAGCCGCATTACCACCCGGTGGCGGAGTTCATGCTCCTGACCCGGATGATCGCGTCCGAGGTCGCGGGTCTGCGGGTGGAAGACATCGCCGGGAACCGCCTGATCGTCAGGAACTCGATCGTGGAAGGACGCGAGAAGGCCCAGTTGAAGACGGCTTACCGGGGTCGGGAGATCCCCGTCACCGAGGCGGTCCGGCTCCGCATCGATGCCGCGAGGAAGGGCAGAGAGGACGATCCGTACGTCTTCTGTATGCGAAACGGCACCCGGTTCGACGGCAACAAGTTCAGGGAGAACACCTGGACGACGGCGCTGAAGACGGCCGGCATGAGCTACCGGGTGCCCTACACGCTCCGGCACAGCTTCGCGGCCTGGGCACTGACCTTGGGGGTCCACCCCAACCGCCTCGTCCGGCTCATGGGGCACGGGTCGAAGCAGATGGTCTACGAGGTCTACGGGAATTACGTCGAAGGGCTCGAGGCGGACAGGGACGCGATCGCGGCGTACTTCGGTCCGGATTTCGCGTCCTCGAGATAGAGAGCGAGGCCTCCGACTACCCCCGGCTGGTGAAAGTCACGGTGAAAGTCGAAGGCCCCTGAGTCGTAACCCCCTGATATCAGGGGCTAAAGAATGGCGGAGGGGGTGGGATTCGAACCCACGGTGCCTTTCGGCACGACGGTTTTCAAGACCGTTGCCTTCAACCGCTCGGCCACCCCTCCGTCCCGGCCCGCAGGGCCGGCGTTTCACGTTCTGCGTGCCGCGTTCTGCGTAAGAGAGCCTAAACCTCGCGCCGAATGATTATCCATGCCTATTGCTGCGCTTCGCGATCCGCCTTCCGAGTTTCCCACGCGAAACGCAGCACGCAGAACGCTGCACACCGCTTCACGCGATCCTATCCGTTCCCATATACGCCCGCAGCGCCTCCGGCATCACGACGCTGCCGTCGGCCTGCTGGTAATTCTCGAGGATCGCCACCATGGTCCTTCCTACGGCGAGGCCGGAGCCGTTGAGCGTGTGGACGAGGTTCGTGCCCTTCGCGGCTCCCTTGAAGCGGATGTCCGCCCTTCTCGCCTGAAAGTCCTCGAAGTTCGAGCAAGAGGAGATCTCCCGGTAGGTGTTCTGGCTCGGGAGCCACACCTCCAGGTCGTAGGTCTTGGCCGACGAGAAGCCGAGGTCGCCGGTGCAGAGGCTCACGACCCGGTATGGGAGGCCGAGGCGCTTCAACACCTCCTCGGCGTTCGCGGTGAGGCTCTCGAGCTCGTCGTACGAGGTCTCCGGGCGCGCGAACTTCACGAGCTCCACCTTGTCGAACTGGTGCTGGCGGATCATACCCCGCGTGTCCTTGCCGTAGGCACCGGCCTCCGCCCGAAAGCACGGCGTGTAGGCCGTGTACTTCAGCGGGAGCTGGTCCTCGCGGAGGACCTCCCCCATGTGGAGGTTCGTGACCGGGACCTCGGCCGTAGGGATCAGGTAGTAGTCGGTGTCGCGGAGCTTGAAGAGGTCCTCCTCGAACTTGGGGAGCTGGCCCGTGCCCCGCATCGCGGCGGAGTTGACCATGAAGGGCGGGAGGATCTCGGCGTACCCGTGCTCCGTCGTGTGGAGCTCCAGCATGAAGTGGGTGATGGCGCGCTCGAGCTTCGCGCCTAGGCCCTTGAGGACGACGAAGCGGGCGCCGGCGATCTTTGCCGCCCTCCCGAAGTCCACGATTCCCAGCCGCTCGCCCACCTCCCAGTGGGGCAGAGGCTCGAAGTCGAACTTCCGCGGCTCGCCCCAGCTCCGGACCACCGGGTTGTCCTCGGAGCTCTTCCCCGCCGGCACGGAGGCGTGGGGCACGTTCGGGATCCGGAGGAGGAGGTCTTCCAAGGCGGGCCCGACCTCCTTCAGTTCCGTGTCGAGCTCCTTCATGCGATCGGCCTCCTGTTCCAGCTCCGCGAGCAGGGCCGAGGCGTCGCCGCCGGTCTTCTTGAGGTTACCGATCTCTCGCGAGACCTCGTTCTTCCGGCTCCGCAGCGCTTCGAGCTCCTGCAGGATCTGCCGGCGCCGGTCGTCGAGGGCGATGACCCTCGGCAGGTCCACGTCGGCGCCCCGGTTCGCGAGACCCTGGCGCACGAGGTCCTGGTTTTCCCGGATGAACTTGATGGCAAGCATGAGCTGATCTCCTCCCGATGAGCTCTCCCAACTTTAGTTCGCGGGATTATAGGAACCGCCCCCCGGCGGCGCAATTGCTCGATGTGCCGGGATGGCCGGTTGACAGCGCTCCCCTCCCGCCCGAAACTCTCGTGGCCCCCCCAACGGCATCCGGAGGAGTTCGATGGCGCCTCTCTCGGAGGAGAACCGGGAAAGCCTACTGCGGATCGCGCGCGAGTCGATCGAGGCCGAGCTCAGGCGGGAATCCTACGAGCCCGCCCCGCCCGGTTCACCGCTCCTCTCGTCGCCTTGGGGTGCCTTCGTGAGCCTTCACAAAGGGGGAAACCTTCGGGGGTGCATCGGCAGCTTCGAGGGTCGCGGCCCCCTCTACCGGACCGTGGCGGAGATGGCCCGGTCCGCGGCTTTCGAGGACCCGCGCTTCCGAGCCGTGCAGACCGACGAGCTCCCGCACCTGCGCGTGGAGATCAGCGTGCTGACTCCCCTCCACCCCATCGACCCTTCGGAGGTCCAGGTGGGCCGCCACGGCCTCTACGTGGTCCAGGGCTACCACCGCGGAGTCCTCCTCCCCCAGGTCGCCGGCGAGCACGGCTGGGACGCCGAGACCTTCCTCGCAGAGACCTGCCGGAAGGCCGGCCTCCCCCGCGATGCCTGGAGGAAGGACGCGAAGCTCTTCGCGTTCGAGGCGGAGGTGTTTGGAGAGCGGTGATCGGTTGTCGGTTGTCGGTTTTGGACCGGGAACTGATAACCGATAACCGATAACTATCCTTCCGGCCTCCTCACCAGCTCCGTCACCGGAACGAGCCTCACCCCCTCCTCTCTCGCGCGGGGCACCCATTCACCGATCGTCTCCAACGTCGTCGCGTAGGGGTGCCCGATGGCGATCGCCGTCCCGTTACGCTTGGCTTTCTCCAGGGCAAGGTCGAGCTGGCGCCGGATGGCGGCGGCATCCTCGTCGTTGTCGAGGAAGACGTCTCGCTTCTGCCAGCCGATCCCTGCGTGCCGGGCGGCCGCCCACGCGACGCTCTTGGGCGAGGTCATGCTATCGACGAAGAAGAGATTGCTGCGACGCAGTTCCTCCATCACGCAATTCATGGGGCGTTGGAGCTCAGTCAACTTAGAACCCATGTGGTTGTTCAATCCCGCCGCGCCCGGCAGTGCGGCCAGGGCTTCGTTCACCCGCCGCCGGATCTCCTCCTCGTGCATGGCTTGGAGAAGCGCGCCCTTTCCGGGATTGGCCTTCGGATAGCCTTGGGGCTCCATCGGGAGGTGGATCAGGAAGGGCCGGCCCCGCTCCCTGACCAGGTGCGCGGTCTCGACGCTCTTCGCCAGGCCCGGGATGATGGCCGGCGTAATGTTCGCCTCCAGGTCGAGGAACGCCCGCGCGCTCCGGAGGTCGCCCCCGAAGTCGTCGATCACGAGAGCGAGGCGCGGCTCGCCGTCCCGCTCCACCGTCGGGGGCTGTGCCGACTCGGCGGCCTCGGCGGGCCAGCGGATCTCGAGCGGATACTCGTCCGGAGAGACGCGCACGACCGCGGTTACGCGGTCCCTCGCCCACTTCGGCTCCGTCACTTCCACCCGGTCCGGGTGCTTTCGCGCGATCCGCTGGATTTTCGCGAGGAGCTCCTGCGCAGCCGTCTTGCGCTCCACGTCGGCTCGGGTACCCGACTCGTCGAGGGGGCCCAGCAAGGCCTCCAGCGGTGCCCTGACATCCGAGGGGGCAGTCCGCTCGGGTTCGGCACGCCGATCGGGAGCAGACCGGCTCTCGTGGCCGGAACGGTGTTCCTGGAGTAGGTAGGCTCCCAGAAAACCCGCGGCCCCCGCGAGGATCGCGATGACCAGGTAGAGGCCGAGGCTGCCCCGGCCGCTCCGCCTCGACTTCCGAGGGCTCACTTCGGGGCCTCGGCCTTCTGCATCCTCGCCGGCCCCTCGAAGGAACGGAAGATCTTCCAGCTCCTCAAGATCTCGGCCGCCCGCTGAATCTGCGCGTCTTCCTTGTCACTCGGCGCCTCTTCGGGGCTCCCCTCCGCCTTCTTCTCGCCCTCCTTCGAGTTGAAGTGGCGCTTCAGGTCTTCCTCCCGGATGAAGTCGTGGCCGGGCCGCTTCGCCACCGGAGAGATCGTGGCGGCGGCCACCGGGATGTCCGGCTCGATGCCCTTGGCCTGGATCGAGCGGTTAGACGGCGTGTAGTAGAGCGCCGTCGTCAGCCGCAAACCGCTCCCGTCGTCCAGCGGCAGGATCGTCTGCACGCTCCCCTTGCCGAACGTCCGCTCCCCCACCACGAGCGCCCGGTGATGGTCCTGGAGCGCGCCCGCTACGATCTCGGCGGCCGAGGCCGTCCCCTCGTTGACGAGCACCACGATCGGATAGGTGGGTTCGTCCCCGTCGTCGCGCGCCGTGTAGATCACCTCCTGCTCCGGGTCCCGCCCCCGGGTCGAGACGACGGCGCCCGACTGGAGAAAGAGGTCCGAGACCTTCACCGCCTGGTCCAGGAGTCCGCCGGGGTTGTTGCGCAGGTCCAGGATAAGGCCGTCGAGGGCCCCCGCCTGCTCCAAGTCCGTCAGCGCCTTCCGGACCTCGGTGTGGGTCGCCTGCTGGAACTGGGCGATCCGGACGACTCCGATGGTCTGGAGGCGACGGCTCTTGACGCTCTTGATCCGGATGATGTCGCGGACGACCGTGAAGGCTTTCGGGACCTCGAAGCCCTTGCGCATGATGTGGATCGTGATCTTCGTTCCCCGGGCGCCGCGCATCTTCTTGACGGCGTCATTCAGGTTCATCTCCCGGGTCGCTTCCCCTTCGATCATGACGATCTCGTCGCCCGCCTGGATTCCGGCCTGGTGAGCGGGTGAGTCCTCGATGGGGGTAACGACGACGAGCGAGCCGTCCTTGACGCTCACCTCGATTCCCAGACCGCCGAAGGCGCCCTCGGTCTCGACCTGCATCTCTTGGAACGCGTCGTTGCTCATGAACCCGGAGTGAGGGTCGAGACGCGCCAGCACGCCCTCGATGGCGCCGTAGACGAGATCTTCAGCCTTGACCGGATCTACGTAATTCCTCTGCACCGCGTCGAGAGCCTCGGCGAAGATCCGCAGGCGCCGGTAGAGCTCGTCTCGCTCCTCGACCGTCGCCTCCGGCGGCTTCGCGAGGACCGGGGCCGGGCGTCCGGCGACGAGAACAACGGCGCAGAACGCAGCAAGCAGGAGTTTTTTCACGGGAACCCTGTGGGGATGGAGTTGTCAGTCATCAGTAGTCAGTGATCAGGCTTCAGGCAAAGCCCAGGGCTTCATTCTACATTCTTCATTCTACATTCTACATTCTTCATTCTACATTCTTCATTCCCGCGGCGCGCTGTAACGCGTCATCTCGGCCCCCGGACCTTCCACGTCGGGTACCCGGTCCCCGTAGCCTTCCCTTCCCATCAGGGCGAAGGTGAGCTCCGTCCCCAGCTCCACGCCGGGCTGGTCGAGCGGGTTGATGCCGAGGAGCCCCCCGGCGAAGACGGTCGCGACTTCCAGGAGGTAGATGAGCTGTCCCACCGCGTGGGGAGAGACCCTCGGGAGGCGCAGGGTGAGGTTGGGTCGTCGACTCCTGGTGAGGGCGGCCTCGGTCCCCTGCTTCTCGGCCCCGAGGAGCCGGCCGAGGCTCTTGCCGCCGAGGTAGGCCATCTCCGGCCCGGGAAACTCGGCCGGGATGCCCACGTCGCGCCGGGGCTCCAGCACCTCCAGGAACGTGATCACCTTGTCCTGGGGCCCCTCCATGTAGAGCTGCACCTGGCTGTGCTGATCGGTCGTGCCGAGCGCCTTGACCGGCGTCGGGCCCACGAAGACCTCCGCGCCGCGGAGGTCGTGGCGCTTGCCGAGGCTCTCG